>JAOUJX010000257.1 GCA_029882955.1 Gammaproteobacteria bacterium | reverse complement strand
AAATATGCTGCCGAGCAAAATTGAACCCTGGATCGACCAGTGGTACCAGCTATACGGAGAGCATCCCGCAGCGCCAAATTTCGCAATAAATTTACTGGAAGAGAGTCGGCGTATTTACATTAAACCCGCCAAAATAGCCTTGATGCTTCCCTTTTCCGGCCGACTGGAAAAAGTATCCGAGGCGATCCTAAACGGCTTTATGTACTCTTATTATCAAAACAACGAAAATGCGGCGGCACTGCAAGTCATCGATGCCAGCACCGACCCGGTCGAATTTAATTTGCAATATCAGCAGGCGATACAGAATGGCGCCGAATTTATCGTCGGCCCGGTGAGCAAGGAATTAATCAACTTGCTGCAGAATCAGGAGCAGCTGGAGGTTCCAACCCTGACGCTGAATTATGGCGACGATCTTGACTATCCAGTGCTTAATCTCTATCAATTTGGTTTACGCCCTGAAGACGAGGCAGAACAAATTGCCGATAGCGCGCTGGCCGCAGACAAACATCATGCGGTAACACTGGTGCCAGATACCGATTGGGGCAATCGCCTGCAACAGGCATTTTCCGAGCGCTTCGAAGCCCTCGGTGGTCGTATAGTCGGCGCCGAAGTTTACCCTGCCAAGAAAAATGACTATTCCGCTGCGATTAAACGTTTGCTCAATCTTAATAGCAGCGACCAGCGGCATCAAATCATCCAGCAAGTTATCGGTGAAACGGCTAAATTCGATCCGCGCCGACGCAAAGATATCGACATGATTTTCATTGCCGGGAATTCGCGCCAGGCCCGACTAATTAAACCCCAGTTGAAGTTTCACCACGCCCAGGGTGTGCCGGTATACTCGACCTCGCATATTTCATCGAGTAGCCGTAATGCCGACGTTGATCGAGACCTCGAAGAAATTCAATTTGTCGATATTCCGTGGATGCTCGACCCGAACCGGAACCCGGACCGCGCTCAGATAAGCAAGCTGTGGCCTACAGACAGTAATCGATTTAGTCGTTTGTTTGCACTCGGCATTGATGCCTACCGATTAATACCATCGCTACGACGGCTGATGCTGCATCCCGAAGAATCTGCTAGTCATAACACCGGTCAGCTCTCGGTCGATAAAAATGGTCGAGTTCGACGACAGTTACTCATGGCGACTTACCTGAAAGGTTTAGCCACATTAATCGATCCTGCCACTGATAATGGACTGGAGGCCGGTGCTTCGAAATAAGCATGAACACTAGTAAACGCAAGGGATTGCATTACGAAGAGCAGGCCAAATCGTATCTGCTCAAACAGGGTTTAGTCAGCCTGCAGCAAAATTATCACAGCCGCTTTGGCGAAATCGATTTAATCATGCTCGATGGAGATATGCTTTGTTTTATAGAAGTGAAGTTCCGCCGGAGCACCGGTTTCGGCGGCGCTGCCAATTCTATTTCCTATCTAAAACAACAAAAAATCATCAAGACAGCTCAGATATTTATAAATCAGGATCGAAAACATTCCCGTTACGCCATGCGCTTTGATGCACTGATGTTGCAGCAAACCGGCGAGGACATTAGTATCGACTGGATCCAAAATGCTTTTTATGCCGAGTAATTTTAATGAACGACGCCGATAGTTACATCCAGAAGGCTTTTACTGACAGCATAGAGACCAAACAAGAATCTGCTACCGCATTATCGGAGAGTATCGAACTAGCGTCAGCCAAGCTGAACCAGGCGTTACTCGAGGGTCAGAAAATCCTGGTCTGCGGTAATGGTGGTTCTGCCGCAGATGCTCAACATTTTTCGGCAAATTTACTAAACCGCTACGATCGAGATCGACCGGGGCTACCCGTTATCGCCTTGACCACGGACAGTTCGACGCTGACGGCGATTGCTAACGACTACGATTACCGTCAAATATTCTCCAAACAGGTCACCGCGCTAGGACATCCCGGTGACATCCTGGTCGCCATCAGCACCAGTGGCCAATCACCCAATGTTACCGAGGCTATTCTCGCGGCGAATGAAAGCGATATGACGGTAATTGCGCTGACAGGCATGGACGGTGGTGTCATGGCGCAGGTGCTGGATGACAATGCAATCGAAATTCGAGTACCGTCGCCGGTGACAGCCCGAATTCAGGAAGTTCATTTGCTAATCATCCATATACTTTGCGAATTGCTCGACCTGCAATTACTGGGGCCGCCTGAATAAGCCCTGGAGGGCCAGCGAGTCTATTTTACGACTTTCAGGCCAGGGGGTTTCGACTTTTTGTCTTTATCGAGAGCCTGTTTTGGGTCCGTAGCAAACTCATCTTCCTGATTATCTTCAGCGAACATCATGCCTTTGCCATTCTCCCTGGCATAAATCGCCAGCACTGATTTGATCGGGCAGAAAACATTTTGCGCGACGCCACTGAACCTCGCCGAAAACGACAGATAATCATTAGTCATTTCCAGATTTTGAATAGCGCCGGGCGCTAGATTAAGCACTACTTTGCCATCATTACTGGCGATCCCTTTCGGGATCTCTACCGTTTCGCTACTGCTATCGATGAGGACATAAGGCGTGGCATCGTTGTCCAGCAACCATTCATAAAGTCCACGAATCAGGTAAGGTTTGCTCGAGGTCATCCCCTTCTCGCTAGCGATTGATCAGGCAACCATATCCCTTTCCTGCTCCGACAAACTGCTCTGGAAGGAAGGGCGTGAAAACACACGTTTCATATAATCGGTAATCGGCTTGGCTGAATTAGGCAGTTCGATTTCGTAATAAGGCAGGCGCCAGAGGATTGGTGCAATGCTGCAATCAAGCAGGCTGAACTCATTCGATAGAAAATAAGGCATAGCAGCAAATACTTCCGAGGAATTCACCAGACTTTCGGTCAGCGCTTTCCTGGCCTGCTCTTTCTTTTTCTCAGTGCCATGCTCGATATTTCCGAGCAAGCTAAACCAGTCGCTCTCGATACGGAACAGCGCGAGCCGGCTCTTGGCACGTGAGACGGGGTCGACCGGCATCAGCGGTGGATGCGGAAAACGTTCGTCGAGATATTCGATCAGGACTCTGGCGTTATACAACACCAAATCCCTGTCAACCATTGTAGGAACCGTTGCATAAGGATTCAGGTCGATCAAATCTTCGGGCAGGTTATCCATATCAACATCATGAATTTCGACGGTGATATCTTTCTCGGCGAGTACTATACGAGTGCGATGACACTCTGGGTCTACCGGTGATGAGAAACAACTCATCACCGATCGGCGATTTGCCACTACTGACATAATCTGATTCCTGTAATCAGTGGATATCCTTCCAATATTCTTTCTTAAGGAAATAAGTCAGAATCAGGAAGAAGAATAAAAATATAATGACACCAGTACCGACTTTATGCCGGGTCTGGCGATAAGGCTCTGAGACGTAATCTAAAAACGCAACCAGATCATAAACCGTCTGATCGTATTCCGATTTCGACTGACTGCCAGGCTTTACTATTTCATATCCGACAATCACTTCTTCCTCTTTACCTTCGCTATTGGTCTTCACGACCTTTTTCGGGGCCTGCAGGCCCTGTAACTCGACTAGCGCATGCGGCATACCAACATTCGGGAACACCCCATTGTTCAGCCCAAAAGGACGAGTCTCGTCGATATAGAAGCCACGCAGGTAATTATACAACCAGTCGACACCACGCGAGCGGGCTATCAAACTCAGGTCAGGTGGTGCTATACCGAAAGCCTGTTCCGCATACTCGGCGTTCATGTTTATGGTCATCAACTCGCCAACCTTGGTCTGCTCACCCTGCTTATTGGTAGTAAATATCAGGTTTTCCAGCAACTGTTCATCTGAAATACCCAGATCCCGCCCTACCCGATCATATCTGGAATAACCAACCGCATGACACCCCATACAATAGTTAACGAAAGTACGTGCACCACGCTGCATAGAAGCCTTATCGTCCCAGTTGATATCGATATCATCGTCAGGGTAAGTCGGCGCACCGCCGGCAGCCCAGCCCAGAACCGGCAGTAACGCTGCCACTACAATAATCAAACCCTTCTTCATTATTGAACCCTCTCTGGAACTGGTTTGGTATTTTCGTTTTTACTAATCCACCAGATACCGACAAAGAATGCAAAATAGCCGACACTGAATAATCGCGCGAAGAATGTCCGCGTTTCCGTGGCCGGTACCGCACCGAGATAACCCAGGCCGATGAAACTAACCACCAGCATTACCAGCAACCACTTGAAGGAACTCGCACGATAACGGATCGAACGCACCTTACCACGGTCTATCCAGGGCAGGACAAAGAGCACGGCGATTGCGGCAAACATCGCGATGACTCCCATCAGTTTGTCGGGTACAGCACGTAAAATGGCGTAGAACGGCGTGAAATACCAGACCGGTGCGATATGCTCTGGCGTTTTAAACGGATTCGCCGGTATAAAATTAGCGTACTCAAGGAAGTAACCACCCATCTCCGGTGTGAAGAACACCACCGCGCTAAACAGGATTAAAAAGCCCACCACGCCGACAATATCTTTTACCGAGTAGTACGGGTGGAAAGGAATACCGTCGAGAGGAATGCCGTTGGCATCCTTGTTCTTTTTAATTTCTATACCATCAGGATTGTTTGAACCCACCTCGTGCAGGGCGATAATATGCATCACCACCAGCATCAACAGCACCAGCGGTACCGCAATCACGTGTAAGGCGAAGAATCGATTCAGGGTCGCGTCGGAGATAACAAAATCACCTCGTATCCACAGGGTCAATTCATCACCCACCACCGGAATCGCGCCAAATAGCGAGATAATGACCTGCGCACCCCAATAAGACATTTGCCCCCAGGGTAATAAGTAACCCATAAAGGCTTCAGCCATCAAAGCGAGGAAGATGAACATGCCAAACAACCAGATCAATTCCCGCGGCTTCTGGTACGAACCGTACATCAGGCCGCGAAACATATGCAGGTAGACAACGACGAAGAATGCCGAAGCACCGGTCGAATGCAGATAGCGCATTAACCAGCCCCAATCGACATCGCGCGCAATGTACTCGACAGAAGCAAAGGCCAGTTCGCCATCAGGCTTGTAATGCATGGTCAGGAATATACCGGTAACAATCTGTATCACCAGTACCAGCAATGCCAGAGAGCCGAAGAAATACCAGAAGTTAAAGTTTTTCGGCGCGTAATATTTGGAGAGGTGCTCCTCATACATTTTTGTCAGAGGAAAACGTGCGTCGATCCAGCCTATCAGGCCATTGTTAGATGAATTTTCGCTCATTATGCTACTCCGTCCTCGCCGATCAAAATCAAGCCATCATTAATAAAATAATGCGGCGGAACCGTCAGGTTTGTTGGCGCGGGCACGCCGGAATAGACTCGACCGGCAAAATCAAACTTGGAACCATGGCAGGGGCAATAGAAACCACCCTCAAAATCTGCGGTAATCATATCGGGTCGATACGAAGGCGAGCACCCCAGATGGGTACAGATACCCTCTACGACAAAATATTCGTCCTTAATAGAACGCTGTGGGTTTTTGGCGTAATCGGGCTGGATGCTTTGATCCGAGCTTGCGTCTCGTAGATTATCAAGCACTTTAGGCATACTTAGGGTCGCAAGCGCCTTTTGATCGCGACGAACAACCCAGACAGGTTTTCCTCGCCATTTGAAAACAACCTGTTGACCGAGTTGCATTTTGCTGATGTCAGCTTCTACAGGCGCACCTGCTGATCTAGCCCTGGCGCTCGGATTCCACGTTTTCACAAATGGAACCGCCACGGCTACCGTACCAACTGCCCCAACCACAACGGTTGCAGCAGTCAAAAATCGCCTACGGCTGTTATCTACACCCTCTGAAGACATTCGATATTAACCTCAGTTAAAGAACGGAATTTGGAGAATAATCAAATCTGATTCCCCACATAGAAAAAACGGCGGCTAGAATAGCTTAAAATCACTTTTTCGTCGAGAGCAATGAAGAATTAAATCAGCCATTTGGCAGATTAATTTATCAAACAGGATTCGGTATATCGATAAACTGCTGGCGAAGATTGAAACGCTCTCCCAATAGCGCGGCCAATGCCTGCACACCATAACGCTCCGTAGCATGGTGGCCGGCAGCAATATAATGAATCCCCGCTTCCCTGGCGAAATGAAAAGTATGCTCAGAGACCTCACCGCTAATG
>JAOUJX010000256.1 GCA_029882955.1 Gammaproteobacteria bacterium | reverse complement strand
GGTTAAACCCGTTAATTTCGCAGTATTGAATTCACATATTCAATTCCAGTTAAGAGTCGCCGATAATATGCGGCAACTTAGCGAGAGTCAGGGATGGTTGGCCGGAGCCCAGCGGCTGGCGGGGCTAGGCTACTGGCGATGGGATTCAAAAAAGGATGAGCTACTGGTGTCCAGTCAATTTGCCGATATGGTTGTCAGTGGTCATGCCGAACACTGCAAGAGCTTAAGTGATTTTATCGATCTTGTGCATCCGCAGGATCAGGAATTTATTCGTAATCGAATAACTGCGGTGAGTCGAGGCGGGACGGCAATGTCCGATGACTATCGTTTTCTTAGCCTTCAGGATAAGACCATCGTCGTTCACCAGGAGCTGTCATTACTTGACGATTCTGACGGTGTTGTGCTTGGCACCGTACAGGATATCAGTGAGCGCCGCGAGTCTGAATTGCGTATCCGTCAGCTGGCCTATACCGATGAATTAACCGGGTTATCGAGCCGTGCTTATTTCTACAAACATCTGGAAGACGTCATCAAATCGGCCTATCGCCGCGCAGAGCGTTTTGCGCTGCTATTTCTGGATCTGGATGGGTTTAAAGATGTAAATGACAGTCTCGGGCATGACGTGGGTGACATGCTATTGAAAAAAATAGCTAGACGTCTGGAAGTAGCAATCAGGGAGGTCGATTTCGTGGCACGTTTGAGTGGAGATGAGTTTTGTATTCTGATTGATAATATTTCCAACCAATACGATGCTGCTGACGTTGCTAACCGTTGTCTTGAAATCATGAATGAACCCATCGATCTGGGTAAGCTCGAATTGCGACCACGTTGTAGTATCGGTATTGCTAACTATCCTGAAGATGGTGATGATTCCAAGTCACTTCTAAAAGCCGCCGACAGCGCAATGTATGCTGCCAAGGAAGCAGGCAAGCATCGATACGTATTCTACCAGCCGGCATTTACCGCTGAAGCTGAACATCGATTGCAAATGGAGCAGGATTTGCGAGTCGCCGTTGAAAATCAGGAAATGGAGCTCTATTATCAGCCTCAAATCGACGTAAAAAGCGGAAAGATGAGCGGAGTTGAAGTGTTGCTACGCTGGAATCATCCATCTCGCGGTATTGTATCGCCGCTAGAGTTCATAGATATCGCGGAACGTATCGGTATTATCAAAACGCTGGGCCAGTGGGTGCTGGAGTCTGCCTGCACTCAGGGCGTGGCCTGGCGGGCGATGGGTCTACCGCCGTTTCAGATTGCGGTTAACATTTCGCCAACCCATTTTAACGATCCTTCGATCATTGCCACCGTCGACTCGATCATACGCGAGTCAGGCTTTCCACGAGAGCTGATCGAGCTTGAAGTGACCGAAAGCGTTATCCAGATTACCGGTGATAATCTGGAGATATTCGATCAACTGAAGAAAATGGGTATCAAAATTGCGATCGATGATTTTGGAACAGGGTATTCATCATTGGCGTCGCTCAAGCAGCTACCCATTGATTGTCTTAAAATTGACAGGCTGTTTATTATTGATATGTTACAGGACTCCAGTTCATCTATATTGCTGGCGACCATTATTGGTGCAGCACATGCACTAGGGCACACGGTGGTGGCAGAGGGTGTAGAAGAAGAGGAACAGATCAAGGTTCTCAGTGGTATAGGTTGTAACACCATACAGGGTTACTATTTTAGTCGACCGGTAGTTGCAACTGAGATTCCAGAATTGGCGAAAATGAACTTTTTAAGCGGCAAGATGGCGGCGTTACCAACAAGGTCTTATTCAGGATAAATTTTCTAATAAATTGACATCAGGGCTGGAAGAATAAAATAATAATGATAGATCAATCAGAATTGTCGATTTTAGATAAGATATACACGAATCATCTACCGACTTTACCGCCCGGCGCTCCTGCTCGGTTAATAGCATTTTCGAATGAAGATACAGAGTTTGACAAGCTTATCGAGGTTATAAGCCATTTCCCCAACATAACTGCACGCCTGTTAGCGCTTGCAAATTCTGCCTGGTCTTCACCGGCCTCCGTTATTACCTCTCTCGAAGGTGCCTGTTCGCGATTAGGCTTTTCCATTGTTAAAAGTACGAGTAGAGCGCTTGCGGTGGCTTCACCATTTAACCCGAACAAATGCCCGGCTTTTGATCCCTTGCGCTACTGGGCTATCGCCTTTATGAGTGCCCATGCTGCGGCCTCTCTGGTGTCGGCATCAACATCGATAAAAGAACTCCAGCCATCGAGTGCGAGTACAGCAGGGCTGTTACATAATCTAGGGTTGCTGTGGTTGGTCGACAGTCTGCCCGGGGAAGTGGGGCAGGCGATTGAGTTATGCGAAAAAAATCAGCAGCTTTCATTACGGCAGGCACTACAGCAGGTTATAGGGGTTGATCATGCGCAGGCGGGTGGTCGCCTTGCACGACACTGGGATTTGCCAGAGTCCCTGGCGGATGCCATGGGATGCTACCTCGAAGTCGATTACCAGGGAGAGTATCGGGAGGTCGTACATAGTGTCGGCCTCGCGGTGGAATTGGTTTCGGCTGTCTGGGCGGGTATTCCCTGTCCTGCTCCAGACCTGAGAGCGGCTTATCTGGGTTTGAATGAGAAAGAGCTGGGCCTGGTATTTAATGAGCTGAGGATGAAACTACCACGAACCCTTAATCTCGCAAAAATCCTGTTTGCCTAATATTCCCAGTTGGGCGAATAATTCCTGCATTTCATGATTGGCGATAAACGATATATTGTAGGGGTGTTCGCTCACCAGTTTTCGGTAATGGATTGCAGCGGGCAGGGCTTCGATGCTTTGAGCAATTTTTCCCCAGAGTACCAGTGTGATCTGATGGTCAAGTGATTCAGCCAGTAACGCTAACAGGGTCTGCAAAAAGCTGTTCCAGAATAAAGCCTCTTTTAAGGGCTTGCGTTGAGAGTGTAAAACCGGCGTAGCATTCAGCATTAAAAAACCCTGCTGATGCAGGTTGTCAAATAGCTCGGGCATGGTTTTTATCAATCTCGTCTTATCGATTTTGGCGATACTGGCCTGCGATATTTTACCGTTTTCCTCAAGCTTTAAATGACCTTCTGCCAGTAATGCTGTCTTGATAATATTGCGCATCGATGTTGCTCGATTAACCGCTTTACTCAGTCCATTTTCAGACCACAGGTTGCCAACTGCCGCATCGTAAAAGGCGATGCCATTGGCGGATTCTTTGCGAGGGTAGGGCGATTCGCCGACTAGCAGGTAGCGGATGTTTTTTAAGTCACGCCGGAAAGCGCTTAACAGATTATTAATCCCGGGTAGCCAGTTTGAATCGTCGATTAAATGCTGGCGATAATCGGGGTCGACATTTAACAGAGCCTCGCCTAACAGCGATTGCCACTCGGGGTGAACCTTTGATTTCGAAATCAGTGTCTGGATACTATCCATTCATCAGGGCATCGAGTCGAATACGCGCAATCTTGCCAATTTCCTTTATGCTGGTGGAAAATTCTGTTTCATAGTCATTTTGCAGGCGCTCCTGCATCGCCGCAATAACCTGATGTTTGTTCAGGCCGCTGACGGCAATAACAAACGGGAAAGTAAATTTATCGAGGTAGTTTTTGTTTAATTCGCGTATCTGTTTTAGCTCCCCGGCGCTGCACTGGTTTAGTCCGGCACGCGACTGCTCCTTTTTCGAATCGGCGGTGAGCGTACCTTCGTCAGCTTCCTTGCCCGCGAGCTCGGGGTGGTGGCGGATCAGGGTGAGGCGGTCGTCAATCGTTGATGCCTGTACGATATCGAACATTATCTCCTGTAAATGGCCTGGCGACTCAAAGGGGAGTTTCAGGTATGCCTGTTCGGCCACCCAGGGCGAATGCTCGTAAATACTACCGAGCAGGTCGACGAAAGCTGGTTTTGATAGTTTGATTAAGTCTGATAATCTTTGTTTGCCTGTCATAGGTTAACCATATTATAAAAAAATAGATTCAATCGAGATAGTAATGCTACAAGCGCAACCCGTTCTCCGCAATGCGATCGAAACAGATATGCCCGCAATCTGCGAAATTTATGCCGACGAGGTGCTCAATGGCGTTTCCAGCTGGGAAGAACAGCCTCCAGGCATCGAGCAAATGCGACGTCGTCGAGATAATATTCTTGCCAGCGATTTGCCTTATCGCGTTGCCGAACTCGACGGGCGGGTTGCCGGATATTGTTATGCATCTTCTTATCGACCGCGCAGCGGCTATCGCTACACTGTGGAGAACAGTATTTATATCGATAAAACAATGCGCGGCCGGGGTATTGGAAGATTGCTGATGGATGATCTGGTGGCGATCTGTGAAAGGCAGGGCTATCGGCAGATGGTTGCTGTTATCGGTGATGCTAATAACCATGTATCCATCGATTTTCATGTGCGGATGGGTTTTGTGCCGGCGGGCGTGATTAAGTCGATCGGCTTCAAACATGGTCGCTGGATGGATTCGGTGATTATGCAGCGAACGCTTGGACAGGGAGATCAATCGCTACCCGACTAATTTTCGGGCGAGAGTTACCAGAATCTAAGCGCTCCAGTAAACGTCGACTGGTACCTGGTCCTGGTGCAAAACTACGCGGACGGGTAATTCGTCGACAGCACCAGGTTGTATGGCCTGCTGGTAAACCTGCCATTTGCTATCACCGACCAGGTGCAAAATTATTCTGCGACTGTTCAGAAGGCCTCTCGCTGTCAATGACATGCGTTCATGGGGAGCGTCGACGGGCTGCACCGGGGCGCAAAGTCGCGGCGTGTTTTTATCCAGTGCAGCTCCTGCGACCTTCGGGAACAGAGACGCCGTGTGCCCGTCATTTCCCATGCCGAGAATGATCAGGTCAAAAGGCATCGCGATACTGGCAAGAGATTGCTCACAATCGTCCTGTCCAGCTAAGGCGGTATCGGCGCTGTTTTTAAGCGGGATAAATCTGGCTTTGGAGGCTGCGCCCTGAAGCAGGGTATCTCGTAGCATGGCTTCATTACTGTCTTTCGATGAGGGATCAACCCAGCGCTCATCGGCGAGCGTGATGGTAATCTTTTCCCAGGGTAATTCTCGGCCTGCCAATGCCTGAAATAAAGGGCGAGGTGTACTGCCGCCGGATACCACGAGGCTAGCGCTGTCACGACTTTTGACCGCTGCGGTTAACTCGGCTTCAATGAAACTAGCCAGGGATGAAGTCAGTTCTTCACGACCAGCTTTTTTATATTCTGTGATACTCATGACCTGGCTGCTTCAACCGCGGCTAATGCCAACCTGGTTATGGCCGGCCAGTCTTTGTTTCTTAAAAGACTGTCTGGCGCGAGCCACGACCCACCCACGCAAAGTACATTAGGCAGAGCAAGATAGTCGGCCATGTTGCCCGGACTAACACCGCCGGTTGGACAAAAGCCGATGTCGGCAAACGGCCCTGCCAGCGATTTAAGCATCGCCACACCACCAGCGACTTCAGCGGGGAAAAGTTTCAGTAGTTCAAAGCCGTGTTCATTTGCTTCGATTAGTTCCGATGGCGTCATGACACCGGGTAGTACCGGTAGTCCTGCCTGCGGGGCGGCTTCTAAAAGCGCCGGTGTTAAACCTGGCGTAACCGCAAAGCGGCTACCGGCCTGTCTGGCCTGTGCGAACTGGTCAGCTCTGGTCACCGTGCCAACACCGACGATGGCACCTTTAACCTCACTCATTGCGCTAATGACTTCGAGGGCATTACCTGTACGCAAGGTGACTTCTAGCACCGGCAGTCCGCCTTCGACCAGAGCTTTGGCGAGCGGTATTGCCATCTCTACATCGTCGACTTTTAGTACCGGGATGACTGGCCCGGCCCGCATAATTTGTTCGAGGTTCACGATTCTACTTTCTCGGTTACTGGTGAGGTGATATGGCTGCTGGACATGGCACCATTTTCGGCGCTGTCGACATTGGTTCTAAATACTGAGAATAGTTCACGGCCGGTGCCGCTCTGGTGTCGACTGATATCGGGCAGGGTAATGGTGCGATTTTCGAATTCGTTTGTTTCAACCAGAACTTCCAGTACGCCGGTGATAGCGTCGAGGCGAATCATGTCACCGTCTCTTATTTTTCCGATTGCGCCACCTTTACAGGCTTCCGGATGCAGCTGTATTGCGGCGGGCACCTTGCCCGAAGCACCGGACATGCGGCCATCGG
>JAOUJX010000255.1 GCA_029882955.1 Gammaproteobacteria bacterium | reverse complement strand
ATAGCCTTTCTGGTTCAGTACCTGGGATTGCTGGCCGAACGCTGGTATTTTTTCATCGAAGCCGAGCACCCGCAGAATGTCTATTATCAGATGATTTCGTGACTGGTATCTGAAATGGATTGCGGCCTTGAGCCGCAATCCACTTGACAAATGGTGCCTACATAAACAAAAGCTTCGCAGCAATACCCCACATTATTAACCCAATCAACACTTCCAGTACCTGCCAGGCACGCGGTTTTTCAAAAACAGGTTTGAGCAATTTCGCGCCGTAACCGAGCGAAAAAAAGAACACAAACGAAGCACTGGTCGCACCACTGGCAAACTCGACAAGTTCGTTCTCGAACTGTGAGGATATCGATCCGAGTAATACCACGGTATCCAGATAAACATGCGGATTTAACCAGGTGAAGGCCAGACAGGTCAATGCAGCTTTTTGCCAGTTCTGGCTTGAGAATTCGCTGGGCCTGAGATTGTGACGGAATAACAGTGCTGTGCGAAAGCTGAGTAATCCGTAAACAAAAAGAAAGGTCGCGCCACCATAGCGTGCGACAGTTACTATGGATGGAAACTCCGAGACCAGTAGATGGAAACCGCTGACTCCAATTAAAATCAGTATTGCATCGGAGAGGGCGCAGATAAAACAGACCAGAAAAACATGCTCATGCTTTAGACCTTGTTTTAATACGAAAGCATTTTGTGCGCCGATGGCGAGGATTAAGGAGAAGCCGAGTGAGAATCCGTAAATGAAAGTATTCATCGGCGGATTCTATTTAAGGTCGGGAATCCAGTAAATAGCGAATTCGGTTGAGCAATAAATCGGGAACGTAGGGCTTTGGTAGTAATTCTCTATGTAGCTGTTCTTCAAACTCGGTCTCGTTATCGTTTTCGTAGCCATCGGTATATCCGCTACAGAGCTGGATTTTTACGTCAGGATACCTTTTACGGATTTCTCGAGCGAGTGAAAAGCCATCGATTCCTGGCATGATAACGTCACTAAGCACCAGGTCGAATGGCCTGTGATCGAGTTTTGCCAGGGCTATTTCGGCACTTAGAGCCGTTTCTACAACATACCCGCAAGACGCGACAATATCTTCCGCTAACATGCAGTTTATTTCTTCATCATCGACGATCAGAATCCGCTCATGTCCTGAAGTCGAGCCAGGGCTGGGTAAAGTTTCGAGTGATATGTTCTCTTCCTGACCCTCGAAGCGAGGTAACAGTATAGCCACGCTAGTTCCCGTTCCTGGCTCGGACTCGATGCGGACAGTTCCGTTAGAGCGGCGCATCAGACCGTATACCTGAGATAGTCCGAGTCCGGTTCCATTCTCTCCTTTGGTGGAAAAAAACGGGTCGAATACCTTTTCCAGTGTTGCTTTATCCATACCCGCCCCACTATCAGTGATAGTCAGACGGACGTAGTAGCCCTCATCGAGTCCATAAATTATATTATCTGACTGGCTTACGACGATATTATCGGTTTTTAAATTTAACTCACCACCATTGGGCATGGCGTGCATGGCATTAATACAGATATTAAGAATACTATCCTGCAAACCATTTTGATCGACGTACACCTGGCCGAGCATCTCGTCGAGGTTAAGGCTTATCTGGATGCTGGGAGTTAATGTCTTGGTTAGCATCTCTTTATCATCGATAAGTAACTTGTTGAGGGAAACGACCGACAAAGATTCGTTGCTTTGCTTGCTGAATTGCAATAACTTTTTTGTAAGAGATGACGCCCTGTCTGCTGCTTTGGCTATATTTTTAGAAAATCTCGAAAGCTGCGTTCCTTCTTCAGTATTTTGTGTTAATAATTTGCTATAGCCAAGAATAACGTTAAGCATATTATTATAATCGTGAGCGATTCCTCCGGTGAGGGTATCCATTGCTTCCATTTTTTGCTTGCGACGGAATATCTGCTCGAGTTCTTCCTGTTCGGTATTGTCGAATATAAATCCCTGAAGGTTGATGACGTCGCCTTCGTGGATAACGACATTTACATAGTCTATCAACCAGTGCTCGCGATCACTCTTGCTTACCACGCGATACTTTGTGGTAAATCCTTTTCCACTTTCTCTGGCCTGGTTGAAGAGTTGTTCTACTCGCTTACGGTCATCTTGATGAATATGTTCGAGCCAGAAGCCCGGTTTTTTTAACTCTTCGAGTGAATACTCAAGATAATCAACGATTCGCGGATTAATATATGTGAAACACTGATGGGTAAGATCCATTTCCCAGGGAATAGCAGAAGATGACTCGACCAGGGTTTGATAATTCTGTTCCTTGTTTTCCAGTGCTTTACGAGTTCTGCGTTGGAGTACGATATTCCAGACACTATTAAAATACAGTTCGAGCTGGGCTTTTTCATCGTCACCGTAGGGTACAGATTTGCTGTAAACGCTGACAATACCGATTATTTTTCCATGATCGAGAATCTCGACACATAACTTATTATGATATTGCTCGCCTGTATCCAGGCTCTTATCAAGCGGGCATGTGGTGTCATTCGAGGGCTGGGGATTATTTTTATCGAAACAGGTTACGCACTCGGATAAATGGCTGGGGAGAAGTTTCTCTCCAGACATATATACCTGTTCGGACTGTCCCCGGCTGTTTAAAAGATTGAAGATACCGGAATGAGCATCCATTAGTTCGACTGTTGTCTCAATTGCGTATTGCAGCAGTTCAGTCTCGTTTGGAAATTCCTGCTGTAATAAATCGAGGAGAAACTCGGACCGTCTTTTTCCCTGTAAAAGTTCGGCGCTCTTGTCTTTAACCTGATTTAGCGAACTGTTGATATTTACCTGCATTATGTTGACTGCGCGCACCACAATGTCGAGTTCGTCTTGCCTGCCTTGATTGAACTGTCGATTTAATATCAGTGTTTCAGACTGTTGACCCGGTTGAAACTGTTGCAGGAAACCCGAAATTTTTTCCAGGTGTCGAGTGATCAGGCTATTGAAGATAAAAAGAAATACCAGGCCAACAATGAAAGTCTTAATACCATTTATCGTCAGGATATTGGTGGCTTCTTTAATAAGCCGTGCATATACTTCGTCGAGCACAACGACTATGTCGAGCGTGCCTATATCTATCGATTCATTTTTATATTCGTAACGTAGAGGATAGCTGCGGTGCTGGTACTCCTGACTGGTTTCACCCAGAGTGAATAGGCGACTCTCACCATCGCTAATAGAAACGACTCTCACTCCTTCAATTTTCAGAAGTGATTCTGCCTGTGATCGTAGACCCTGATAGTCCGATATCCAGAGCCTGTCTTCCAGCCCAGGCAGGTGTATTTCCGAGATATCGTTTAGCCGTTTATCGAGTTCGCTGAGATCATTGATATAGTGCTGGTATAGCTGAATTCCCGAAACAAATAGAGTAATTAAACCGCTAGTGAAGATAACCGCTATCATCAGTTTCCTGGCGATAGTTAACTGGTTTAAAACTTTTAACATCGGGCAAAGTAAATAAGAATTAATCGTCTAGTGGCAGGCTTTCATTTTCAGCGAAGTAAATGCCCCAGAGTTTTTTCGAAGATTTCATCGTAGGTACCATCCTGTTTCATCATTTTAAGTGCAGCGGCAGCTGGTTTAACCAGATGTTCAAGGCTATTGTGTAACCACATAAACTGTTCAATCTTATCGACTGGGAGTTTGTTAATGACAATATCCTCAATGCCTGCTTCTTTTGCCGATAATAATCCCTGCCACTTTTCATAAAGCACTATTTCGGTACGGTTCTCCTTTAGCATTTTAAACAGGACGGCGGGATCATCTGCTTTGCGTACTCCAGGGCCATCTGTGATATTACGTTCGAAAATTCGCCAGCCATTAACATAGGACACTTCGTATTGAGACAGGTCCTGCCATTTTTCCAGTTCACCAATTGGCTTCCTGCTGTAGGCAACGAACTCCGTTTGCATCATGGCTTCCGGAATCATAACCAGATTTTTATAGGTTTTGTTGATACCACGTATGCGTAAAAGCTGACCATCAGTTTTACCACTGTTTGACTGCATTAGAGCCAGTTTCGAAGGTACTACCTTAACCTCAATCTCGTGGCCTAAACGGCCAAAAGCGGTTCTGGCCAGAGACTCTACAAAACCCTCGGTGTTATTACCAGCGACTAGCGGGGGATTGAGGCCAGTGGTCAATAAAAGCTTGTCTGCCGCCGCTAATGGTTGTGCAATCAGTATGGCTGTTAATAGAATCAGGTATTCGAATCGGGGTATTATTTTTATGATCATTTCTAGTGATTTATCTTATTGGTTGTTCATTACTGGAGTGTATTTTCTGGCGATATCTGCTAATACCCCCTCTCGCTCCATGTCTTTAAGGACAGGTATCAACTTGTTGATTAAATCCCCGTGATCCTTGTGTAATAGATGAAAAATCGGCAGTTCTAGAAGAGGCTTTCTATTCATTGAAACATTTTGCAGTTGCAAACGGTTTATCGTGTCTATGCCGTCAATTTCATTTAACACCGCCACATCGGCACGTTCCTTATGAACCATCTGAATGGCCTGTTGAGAATTCTCCAGTGCTCTTATCGGTATGTTGTGCTGATGCAATGTATCCAGGACAACCTTAAACCCAATTCTAGTGACGACGTTTAAATTCTTAAGGTCTTCCCAGCTCGATATTTTCAAGGCAGGATCGTGGCTAAAAACCATGATGCGACTGAGATTAATGGGCACGGGTATTTTTCTTAAGTTAGTGTATTTTTTGAGAACCCCTGCGAGCCGACCAGCCTCTCCATCAAGCTCGAAATCCCTGTTGCTGCTGAGTTTTAGAGAACTTCCACCGGGCAGATAGACAAACTCCACGGGAGTATTTATACGTCGATACGCTTCTGTCAACACTTCCACATAACTTTCAGAGAGCAAAAAATCTTGTCGTGTCGCTATTTTTATAGTCTCTTCAGCCTGAACCGAGGTAAAGACCAGGAAAAAGCACATAAAAAGGGATCGACCCTGAGTACTAACCTTGAATAGTCTCATCATAAACTGACATTAATAGCTAATCATCTACATTAAGCCATGCAGTATAGCAGGGAATCCCAGAAGATCAGGAAATTGACGGCTTCGCTGCAAGTCGAATTGACTCTAATTTTAGATATTTTCCTGGAGCGGCATTAAGCTCGAGGTCATAACAGTCACTGCTTCTGCTGAGTTACAATAGCTAAGCTTGGCCTATGGTTTTGTAGCTGTGGTATTCTTTGGTGGTTATTACTATCGACTCCCTGGGAAATCATTGCTAAAACAACAATTCAAGCGCCCCGAGGTGATGCTGTATTTATTTTCAGCAGCCGTACCCTTGTCGTTCGCGACCTGGCAGGCGCTGATCAATAATTTTTCCATCGAGCAGATTGGATTCACCGGGATTGAGATAGGAATATTGCAAAGCCTGCGTGAAGTTCCTGGATTTATCGCTTTCGGCATTATCTTTTTACTGTTAATCATGCGAGAGCAGACGGTCGCTTTTCTATCGTTGATTGCACTTGGCATCGGTACGGCAATTACCGGTTACCTGCCGACTGTTTACGGCCTCTATTTCACGACAGTATTAATGTCGATGGGATTCCACTACGCTGAAACCGTGCACCAGTCGCTGACTTTGCAGTTAATCAGTAAGGAGAAGTTGCCATTAGTGATGGGGAAGCAGATTGCGGTAGCTTCGTTCACCGGTCTATTTGTGTTTGCCGCCCTGTATCTGCTGATGGAAATACTACAGATGGATTATCGTCTGATTTATTTGCTCGGCGGTTTGGCCACGGTGGCTATTACCTGCGTGATGATCTTTAATTTTCCAGAATTTAAAGGCGAGGCTGAACAGCATAAGAAGATTGTCCTGCGAAAACGTTACTGGCTCTATTACCTGTTGACATTTTTCGCTGGTGCTCGAAGGCAGATATTTGTGGTCTTTGCGGGATTTCTCATGGTTGAAAAATTCGGTTTCAGCGTCGGACAAATGTCGTTGTTATTTCTGGTTAACGGCGTGTTAACTATCTACCTGGCGCCACGTATTGGCCGATTAGTGAGCTATTGGGGTGAGAAGCGTACTTTAACTCTCGAATACGGTGGATTAGCCATCATTTTCGCAGCCTATGCTATTGTCGATAACCCAGTTCTTGCCTCCGGCCTTTATATTATCGATCACGTGTTTTTCGCTATGGCGATTGCTTTGAAAAGC
>JAOUJX010000254.1 GCA_029882955.1 Gammaproteobacteria bacterium | reverse complement strand
TTAGAAACAAAAATACATAGGTCTGAACCAATGGTAGTAATGAGAAGGCTGCAAATGCAAAGCCTGCCGACGCCAGCATGGTGACACTGCGAAGCAGAACCCAGCCCGGATTTACCGGCCGTAATGAACGAGGTGTCTTGTCGAGTGCGAGTCCCGTAGAAAAGGGCACATAGCTGAATAACACGGCGAAAAACATGATTTGAAATACCGAGAATTCACTCAAAGTCTTTACGATCACGTCGTGAATTGAAAAAGCTAAAAATGCAATCAGGGCAAAGCTCATGCCTCGCAAGGCTGAATCCGGGGAGGTGTTAGTGGTCATAGGTATGGTTGGGTTTTCTCGATTCCTGGTAACAGTAGTATGAGTGTAACGTTAAATTAGCCGAAGGTGTGCCTGATCATCGACTCAATTCGGCTATCGTTTACATGAATAGGTTTTGACTTTGGCGACCGGACCTTTGCGATAAACTCGCGACCACGGGTTAAGTCCCTGGGTTGCAGGAAATGAAACAGTGTTGCATAAAACACTGTTTCATATTATGCTTTCCCCATGTATGAACTCACCGCCATCCAGCAACAGGTTTACGACTATACCCGGCAGGTGCTGGAACAGGGTTTGCCTTTTCCGTCGCTGCGCGAGATAGCCAGCCATTTCGGCTTTAAGCACACTACTGCACGTTTTCATTTAAAGGCGCTGGAGAAAAAAGGCTTTATCAAGCAGCGAGAACAACGGGTTTCGGATTATTTGCTGGTGGAGGATTCTAAAGCATCCGATTCGAGCTTTATGCTGGTGGAGAAGATATCTGCCGGTGCGCCAATGCCGGTGTTTGACGAGACTGGCGAGTCGTTTTCGGTGGATCACGACTTCTTCGGTGGTGGTGACATTCGCGCTATTCGTGTGAGTGGTGAAAGCATGAGCGGCGATTCGATTGCCGATGGCGATATCGCTATGATCAAGTTGCAGAAAGATGCTAATAAGGGAGATATCCTCGCCGTTCGAATTGATGATGAAATCACTCTGAAGCGGATTAAACTGGTTGATGATGCTTTTCAGCTGTTACCGTCAAACCCCGAATTCCCTGTTCGCGAAGTACCTGCGCAGAATCTGCAAATCATCGGCAAGCTTGTCGGTGTTATCCGTAAAACCTAAATTTTACCGCGCATACCATGGCCTCAATCCCTGCGCAATTTGCCGACCCCGATTTAAACCGGCAACTGGTTTCGGCCCGTCAACTGAAGTCTTCGAATGGCTCGATGTCTGGACTTTATTCCGGCATCGATACACTCGATGAATTGTTTGCGGCGGTTAAGCCGGGCGATTTAGTCGAGTGGGGAATTCCGCCCGGGTTAAACGGTCGGCTTATTCCTTTGCAATTTTTAAAGCAGAACATACCTGCCAGTGTCTGGATTTATCATCATCACGGTTTGGCGGTTTTTGCATCGAGCTGGATAAGTCACGGGGTCGATTTGCAGCGTTTATTTTTTGCCTGTTCGGCAAACCCGGTTGCGGAATTGAGGCCGTTATTTCTGGAAGACACCTTCAAACGCATCATCATCGATTCACCCAAAAAATTCAGTGCGGGAGACCTGGCCTTTGTCTGCCGACAGGCCCGCAAGCAGCAGCAAATTGTTTTTTTAATCCGTCATTATTTTTTAAGTCCGAAGCAGGGTAATGCCTATGCCAGTTTGCGTATCAATACCTGGCAGGAAAAGCAGGGCAGGTTTTCGATGCAGGTGATTAAAGGTTCACAAAGCAGGAAAGTCGCCATAGCCGAAGAGCTGCTGTTTAGTGAGCGAAGCTAAGTTGAATATAATTCAGCTCGATGAATTTGATGGCTTTCCCGCGTATGTGGCCATTTATGCCGGGCAGGCGGTTAACAATCCGTTTGTGTTATCGCCGGTTGCGATGCAATGGTCCGAGCAAATTGTGTTAAACCGGGTGCAGGACTGTGAGGCATTCTGGATCACGCAAAAAAATAAAATGCAATGCGATTACCATGCACTGTTTGCTCCGGTTTTAGCGCATCATTATGGAGAAGATTTTATTGCTGTGTTTGCCTGTCATCCCTGGCAATGCCTGTTATATCTAGCCTATCTGATCGATCAGAAATTGAGCGGTGTTTATTTTTTACAAAGCCGCTTGCATCAGAATATTTATCGATCGCTGGACTGGCAGACATGGTTTGCTAATCAGGAAATGCTGGCTGCGCATTTCGAATTTGTACAGGCTAAAGGTTTCAGGGCGGATCGGTTTCGCTCCAGGCAGGCCCAGTTAACACGGTTTATTAATCGAACTGGTTTTTCAGGGCCGTTTCAGTTGCCCGGGATGAGTTATCAGGTTTTCTCGCGTCGCTTTGGTACCTGGCTGGCAAGCGTCAGGCGCTGGACTATGCAACAAAGTAGCGAATTGCGGGGCTTCCCCTGGATTAGCGTTGACCAACCTCTACGGCCGTTGGTGGTGCGTGATCTGGAGTATCCTGTTAATCAATGGCAGGTTGTCGAGCTTTTATTGCGCGAGGATTTGCAGCGTCTATGCGAATTGTTTATGCAGGATGAACAGGAACATATTAATCGTATGGTCTGGCTAATCAGACTGTTTAACCATCAGCTTGTCGAGGTCGAACTGTCTTTTCGGCATCCGTATTCCCTGTACCGTGATCAACCCGGGTTTAAAACCGCGCTGTATCAGGCTCGCTATATCTACGATGATTTAATGCGTGATTTGCAGGCACGCGACAGCGACCTCGATTTACCGGAGACGATGCCTTTGCTGGACTGGCAAATTGAAGTCTGTGAAAGCTTTAGTCTACCCCCGGTGATCTGGGATTTGTTTGGCCATGATGCCGCAGAAATAGCGCATGAGGATATATTAAATCTACAAAACAAATTGCCGGTGACATTGGACAGCTATTGCTACACGCGTAGTTTTTTCCCGGAGCAGTGTTTTAGTGTTTCGCCACTATGCGAAAAGACTGATGATGATCCCGGTCAGCTACAATGGATTTCGCAGTCATTACATCGGCCTTTATTTTATTACCAGTCCGTAGATGAAATTGAAGTGCCGGTAGCGGGTCAATTTACTTTCCTCGAGCGCTGTGCAAATGACTGGTGGGAAGCCGATGATACCCTGGCAACCAATCGCGATTACTATATTTTAAAAAACCCGCGTGGTGCCGCTAGCTGGGTTTACCGGGATTTTAATGGGCGTTGGTTTAAGCAGGGCGAGTACTGTTGAGACGGGGCTGCATGAATGAACGTCAAGCAATGCTTATTTTCAGGTTTTAACGAATGGCTTTGTAAAACCAACTTTAGTTTTTTGCAGGGTGCCTCACATCCACGGGAACTGGTCGAGCGCGCTAATTTTCTTGGCAATCAGTCAATCTGTATTAATGACTTTGATGGCGGCTACGGACTGGCGCGTAGCTACCGTGAACTCGATTATTTGAAAAAACAGGGTCAGTATCAGTGCCTGAAACTGAATTATGGCGCCGAAATACATTTAAGTGTCGATCATCATCAACCTGTTTTTCTACAACAGACATTGGTGTTAATCGCGCGTGATCAGCGTGGCTATACCAACCTCAACAGGCTTTTGACTTATGCGCATCGTGATGGGAAAAATAATGCCAATATACCACTCGATTATTTATTGAATAGCGATGTGAGCGGATTATTTGCGATTCAGCCGATGCGTGGTTTGATTCGGACAGAGCAAAATAATACTGACTATGGCGCATTAAAGGCCTTATTCAAGGGTGATTATTATCTCGCAATTAGTCGGCACCTGCACCCGGCTGAAGACCGCTGGATAAACCCTACACTCGATATTGCGCGGCAATATGATCTTGGCTTTATTCTGTCACAGGACGTATTTTTTCATGCCCGATCACAAAAATGTATGAGTGATTTATTGCAGTCGATTCGAACCAACCGGGAACTGGAATCTTCCCAGGCATACATGTTTCCGAACAGTGAGCGTTGCTTGCATAGCGGGCGGGAGTTACAAAAGTTATTCGCCGGCATACCGGGTTATAAAAAAGCACTTTGGTTGTCCGCTGAGTTGAATGAGTCCTGTGTGTTTGACCTTGATCAGTTGTCCTATCATTACCCGAAGGAAATGATTCCCGAAGGCCATAATGCGCAATCCTATTTATGCGAACTGGTAAAGCAGGGTGTCACCGAACGGTTCGGGCAGAGTCCTGCACAGAAGATTATCGATCAAATAAATCACGAACTGGATTTAATTCAGCAATTGAAATTTGCCGATTATTTTTTGACCGTATGGGACATCGTACGTTGGGCACGGCAACAGAAAATTCTCTGTCAGGGGCGCGGCTCGGCGGCCAATTCCAGCGTGTGTTTTGTGCTCGGCATCACCTCGGTCAATCCGGGTCAGTTCGACCTGCTGTTCGAGCGATTTGTGAGCATGGAGCGTGGCGACCCGCCTGATATCGATGTCGATTTTGAGCACGAGCGACGAGAAGAGGTGATTCAGTACATCTACTGTCGCTATGGGCGTGACCGCGCTGCGATGGTTGCCAATGTGGTGACTTTCAGAGGTAAGGGCGCTTTACGCGCCGTGGGTAAGGCGCTGGGGGTGAATGACGAATTATTAAGCCGGGTATCGAAAATGGCGAGCAGTCGATATTTTCGGGGTGCTGATAAGGAAATGATTCTCAGCACTTTAAAGGACGAGTACCAGCACTCCGACGATCAACCTGTGCGCTGGAAGTTGTGGATGCAGCTGAGTGAAAAACTACACGGTTTCCCCCGGCATCTGGGCATCCACTCGGGTGGTTTTATGCTCGCCGATAAATCCCTGAATTGCCTGTTAGCGCAGGAGCCAGCCAGCATGGAGGGGCGTAGCGTGGTGCAATGGTGTAAGGAAGATATCGAGGCATTAGGTTTTTTTAAAATCGATGTGTTAAGCCTCGGCATGTTGAGCGCGATCCGAAAGTGCTTCGACTACATTGCTTATTACTATGGCAAAACCCTGCAGTTGCATGGCATTCCTGATGACGATAAGCCTACCTATGAAATGATCCAGAAGGCCGATACGGTCGGTACTTTTCAAATCGAGTCGCGCGCACAGATGTCGATGTTACCCCGGCTTAAACCGGCCTGTTTCTACGACCTGGTCATCGAGGTGGCGATCATCCGGCCGGGGCCGATTCAGGGAGAGGTGATCCACCCCTTTCTGGCTCGGCGCGAAGGGCTTGAACCGGTGACTTACCCCGACAAACGACTCGAACCCATTCTAAGGCGCACCCTGGGTATTGCGATTTTTCAGGAGCAGGCAATGCGTATTGCCATCGCGGTTGGCAACTTCAGCGCGGGTGAGGCGAATGAATTGCGTCAGAAAATCGGTGCCTGGGGAATCAAGGATTTTAATAGAGACCTCAACCCGTTATTGCAGAAGCTGCAGCAGGGCATGAAGCAAAATGGTATCGAAGCCGAGTTTGCCGAGCAGATACTCGGGCAGATGGAGGGCTTTGCTGAATATGGCTTTCCCGAATCGCATGCGGTGTCGTTTTCGCTGATCGCCTATGCCTCCTGTTATTTAAAATGTCACTACCCGGCGGCATTTTATAGTTCGGTTTTAAACTCGCAACCGATGGGGTTTTATTCACCGCATGCGCTATTGCAAAGTGCACAACGCGAAGGGGTCCGGGTGCTGCCCTTAAACTTGAATCGATCGCAATGGGATCATACGCTGGAAAGGTCGCCCGGCAATTCAGACTATGCTATCCGCCTGGGTTTTCGCCTGATAAATGGCTTGTCGAAATCAGGCGCCGGACAGTTATTGCAGGCGCGTGAACAAAGCGGTGGCTGGAATAGCTATGAATCATTTGCGCAAAGCGTCGACTTACCTCGCGATGATATGACAGCACTGGCAGCTAGCGATGTTTTCAAACAACTGGGCCAGACACGTGCCGAGGCTTTATGGCAGGCGGAGGCGGCGCCCTATAAAACCATGGTCGATTTCCAGGAAGAAGACATTCACTGGCAGCCCGAACAGGCGTTGGAGCGAATCCACAAGGATTTCAAGGCTTTCAAAACCAGTCTTGTCGATCATCCAGTGTCAGTCATCAAGTTACAGCAATGGCCGTATAAACTGGACAGGCTAAGACTGACGGTATCCGCCGATTTAATCGAGATGCCTGCGAATATCGATGTTTTCGTATTCGGTATGGTGCTGGTGAAGCAGTCGCCGGGTTCGGC
>JAOUJX010000591.1 GCA_029882955.1 Gammaproteobacteria bacterium | reverse complement strand
ACTTTATACACCTCATGGCGTTTTTACCTATTATCCCAGGGAACATAAGGTGCATGTAGAACTAAACATTCATTCTTTACGCAATCTGGCGAGCGTGCCTGAAGTCTGTACATCACCGATGACAGCATTTGACGCTAACGAAATTCCTGAAACCCCCGAGCATAAACAGTTAGTCTGTGCCGATACATTACATTGGAATACAGCATTGTGGTCATCCCGGGGTCGACTGCCTTACGAAACAGATATCGATCAACCTTTCAGCTTGAAGCAATGGCCTAATTTTACACGATGGCTGGTCACCCCATATGCGATGCAGCTTTCGGCTTTGTGGCTGGAGAACAACTTATCTTTAAGAGACACCGTTACCCTGATGGGCATCCCTCAACGATACGTGTTCTGTCTTTATAGCGCAGCGTTAGCCTGCAACCTGATTGATTTAAAAGATAGCGATGAAAAATCTGCTAAAGTCAGCAGATATAAGGAAAGACGCTCTGGTATGAAATCTTTAATAGGTAGAATCCTCGACTACGTGAAATTTGATGGAGGTGAAGATATATGAGTCAGGAGCGCAGGGCATATAAGCTGATATTCACCGGCCCCGTGGGAGCAGGAAAGACGACCGCAATTAACGCTATCAGCGATACCAGGACAGTGTCGACCGATGAACTCGCAACCGACGAAACAAAGGATATGAAGGCTAATACGACTGTTGCGATGGACTACGGCGTACTCAAAATTCCTGGTGGCGACGCCGTCCATCTGTATGGCACCCCGGGTCAGGATCGATTTAACTATATGTGGAAAATTCTTACCGAAGGCGGACTTGGTCTCGTACTGCTGGTAAATAACGACAACCCGGCGCCGTTAGATGACCTTGATCATTTTATGGACGCCTTTAGTGATTTCATCGCAGATACTGCACTTGCTATCGGTGTTACTCGCCTTGAAAAAACGCCCAAACCCTCCTTGAAGGAATACCACGAGCACCTGGCCAAAAAGAATATGAAATTCCCGGTATTTGAAGTTGATCCCAGAGAAAAAAGAGACGTACAGATTCTGGTTCAGGCATTACTATTTAGTATCAGGACAGAGTCTTAGGAATGACCCATTCTGTTCTATCACTCAAGAAGTTTGGTGTTGCCTTTAAAGACCGGATTATTTTGAGTTCAGTATCACTGGAAGTTCCAGAGACCGGGATGATGGTGTTAATGGGCCCTTCAGGCACCGGAAAATCCACATTTCTTAGAACCATCACCGGCTTAAATCAGTCTAATCCAGCCCACAGAACCTGGGGAGAAGCGAACTATGCAGGGGAAGAGTTGTGGAGTTCACCGGTCTTTCCGGCACTAGTGTCACAAAATACCCGTTTGATGATATCGAGTATTCTGGAAAATCTTGTATTTGGCTTACCCGAAAGAAATACGCTAACTATTCCCCAGCAGCGAGAGCTGGCAGAGCGCCTGTTAGTCAAGGCTGGTTTAGATCATCTGGTAACCAGGTTGAATATACCTGTTACAGATCTCAGCCTGGCCGACCAGCGCCAATTGGCTATCTTACGCCAGGCAGCCTG
>JAOUJX010000590.1 GCA_029882955.1 Gammaproteobacteria bacterium | reverse complement strand
ATTTTTCTTCGATGTAATCGCTTAGTCGGTTACCTCTACTGCGCTAACGCTCTGGTAACCGCGAGGCAATTTTCGCCCACGCTTCCCGCGCTCAATACGGTACTCCTCGAGATCTTTCAAGCCCATCGACTTATATTTCTTACCCGAATGCACAACCAGTTTCTGTTTCTCCGAGATAGCCACAGTGTATATCACCGACTCCTCCCCTGATATTAAACGTTTCGGCGGCACACCAAGAATTTTATTGCCTTTGCCTTTGGCCAAATGCGGTACCGATTTAAGGTCCAGTACGCCGATATAACCTTCGCTGGTAATCGATGCAATCGCATCTTCATCCAGATTCCTGATTGCGATAGCCGTTAGCAGGCTGGCACCTTTGGATATGCTAATTAACGCCTTACCATTTTTGTTTCGTGTCAACATGTCTTCGAAGCGACAGATAAAACCGTACCCATGTGAGGTTGACAATAGAAACAATTCATCGTCCCTGCCCATTAAGCAACTGATAAACTCGGCACCCGCAGCAGGCTTAAATCGACCGGTTAATGGTTCTCCCTGACCGCGAGCCGATGGCAGGGAATGCGCCGACAATGCATAGCTGCGACCATGCGAATCAATAAATACCACACTCTGGTTACTCTTGCCCTGGGCCATATCCTGAAAGCCGTCACCGGATTTATAGCTCAGTCCTTTGACGTCTATGTCATGCCCTTTGGCGGCACGCACCCAGCCCCTCGACGATAACACCACGGTCAAAGCTTCGGATGGCACCAGATCGGTTTCATCCAGAGCACGGGCAGCGGCACGCGAGGTTATCGGCGAGCGGCGGTCATCGCCATAGGCTTCCACATCTTCGATAATTTCGTTCTTTATCAGCGTCTTGATACGCCGTTCGGAACCGAGTAACTTTTCCAGCTCCTGCTTCTCTTTGGCCAGCTCTTCCTGTTCCTGACGAATCTTCATCTCTTCGAGCTTTGCCAGGTTGCGCAGCTTGGTTTCGAGAATAGCTTCGGCCTGAATTTCGGAAATTCTGAACGTCTTCATCAATTCAGCTTTGGGATCATCTTCGTAACGCACGATGCGAATCACTTCGTCGAGGTTCAAAAATGCAATCAACAGACCCTCGAGTATATGCAGTCGCTTATCGACCTTATCGAGACGCCATTCGAGTCGTCGTCGGACCGTGGCAACCCGAAATGCGATCCACTCCTGCATGATCTGTTTCAGATTCTTAACCTGGGGACGACCATTGGTACCGATGACATTCATATTTACACGGTAGGTTTTTTCCAGGTCAGTGGTCGCAAATAAATGCCCCATCATGGCCTCGACGTCGACCCGATTAGAACGTGGCACAATGACCAGCCGGGTCGGGTTTTCGTGATCGGACTCGTCGCGCAGGTCATCCACCATGGGCAATTTCTTCGCCAGCATTTGCTGGGCAATTTGTTCGAGCACCCGTGCTCCCGATACCTGATGCGGCAACGCGGTAACGATAATATCACCATCCTCGCGTTCGTAGATCGCGCGCATGCGGATCGAACCATGACCAGTTTAGTACATGTTTTTGA
>JAOUJX010000589.1 GCA_029882955.1 Gammaproteobacteria bacterium | reverse complement strand
GGTTAGTGGGTTTAAATATTAGTAGGTCGGAATTATTAAGTGGTGATATCAGTGGTCGAAGCCGACCTATCCGACCGCCATGGTCTCTTCCAGAAATGGCATTCAGATCCACATGTAATAGTTGTGGAAACTGCCTGGAAAAATGCCCGACCCGGATAATAGAGTTTGGTCGTGGCCGAATACCAGTTATAGATTTCAATCATGGTGAATGTGTTTTCTGCGGCGAATGTACCCGGTCCTGCGAGACGGGCGCTCTGCACCAGAGTTTGGATCAGGCTCCGTGGCATATAACCGCAGTAATCGACAACAAAAAATGCCTTGCATATCAAAATGTCGAGTGCCGTAGTTGTCAGGATCCTTGCGAAAATCGTGCGATTCGCTTTCTTGCCCTGGCAGGTAATATATCGAAACCTGACCTTGATGCAGAACAATGCAGTGGCTGCGGTGCCTGTTTTTCAGTTTGCCCCGCCAATGCAATATCAATCAGTAGCAATATTATAGAGAATAATAATGGATATTAGTGGCGTACTCGTTCGGGCTTATCCCGAGCATATAGAATCAATAGGCAAGGTCCTCGGTGCAATGCCCGGTGTTGAAGTGCACGGTAATAACGACGATGGACGAATCGTCGTTACCGTTGAGCAGGATGATGCCAACCAGATGTCGGATATCTTAACCGACATGCAAACTATACCCGGCGTGCTTGCGGCGTCGATGATTTATCACGCGTTTGAATAACTGTTCTCAGAACACTCTGTCTGCGTAAAACGAATAAAGATCAACAGGAGCCCTTCTAATGAAACTGAGTCGACGAAACTTTATTAAAGCCAATGCCATCGCAGCGACAGCGACAGCGGCCGGTATTACTATTCCCGGTGCCAATCAGGCATTGGCTGTGAGCAAAGATGACATCCGCTGGGACAAGGCACCCTGCCGATTCTGCGGAACAGGTTGTAGCGTACTGGTTGGTACCAAAGAAGGCCGCATAGTCGCTACTCAGGGGGATCCAGACGCACCGGTAAATCGCGGACTGAATTGTATTAAAGGTTATTTCCTGTCAAAAATCATGTACGGTGAAGACAGACTTCAGCAGCCGCTATTGCGTATGCGCAACGGTGAATACGACAAAGAAGGCGATTTCACCCCCGTCAGCTGGGACAAAGCCTTCGATGTCATGGCAGAAAAATTCAAAGCCGCATTGAAGAATGACCTCGAACGTAACAAGGGTAAGAAACCGGAAGAAATCGTTTCCTCCGTCGGCATGTTCGGTTCGGGTCAATGGACGGTCTGGGAAGGATATGCGGCTTCGAAATTATATAAAGCAGGCTTCCGCTCTAATAACATCGATCCTAACGCCCGACATTGCATGGCTTCGGCGGTTGGTGCATTCATCCGCGGCTTCGGCTCCGACGAGCCTATGGGCTGCTATGACGATCTGGAACACGCCGATGATTTCGTACTCTGGGGTTCGAATATGGCAGAGATGCATCCAATACTATGGTCGCGTCTAACCGATACCCGACTCACTAAAGAAGGCTGCGAAGTCCATGTGTTATCTACTTTCGAACATCGC
>JAOUJX010000253.1 GCA_029882955.1 Gammaproteobacteria bacterium | reverse complement strand
TGTCGTAATATTTATATCGGTTGCCTCTTCTCGTTTAGTGGATTATGCAATCTCACTATGGCACCTGGATGCCAGTTAGAGAAGGGGCGACCATTCCATTAGCCTGGGTCGACTGCCGCCTTTCACCATCGATGATCGAAGGTCGGCTTCCGGTTAGCAGACCTTCAAATGCCAGGCTTCATAGGCAGGAGTCGGCCAGAAGGGGACTGTCAGAAATTTGTCTTATTGATAGATTACGATCCTGTGAATAATGTCGCGAAGAGCTGATTCCCGATCAATCTTCCCCTATAAGGTATTAATGGAAACATTCGATCACGTTATTGTTGGAGGCGGTGTTGTCGGTGCCTCAATCGCATATCACCTGGCATGCAAGGGTGCTGGGAAGATCTTGCTATTGGAGCGTAACGACTTGGCTAGCGCAGCGTCGAGTCGGGCCGCCGGATTAGTTCTGCAATCGTCCACAAAGTTTTCAAAAACGCCTTTGGCGAAACTAACTGTAGATACCATACCTGCGCTTGAAGAGGAACTGGGTGAGAGTGTGGGGTATCACCAGGTCGGTAGCCTGCGCATCGCAACGTCTGAAGGTCGAGCGACGGAACTAGATGCCATGGCGCACGATGCATCGAAATGGGATATTCCCGTTCACTGGCCGAATACAACAGAGGTCGGTAATATGGTTCCGTGGCTGGATACTAGCACCGTTCACAAAACGGTTTTTCTGCCCACCGACGGTTATATCGATCCTTATCTCTTGACTATGTTCTATATCAGAGCTGCACGAGCGCGTGGTGTTGTTGTGCGCCCACGCACGGATGTGCGGGATGTTTTGGTGAGCAAGCAAGAAGTTTCGGGTGTAATGACTGATACTGGGCAGATTGCCTGTGGCACCGTTATTGACGCCTGTGGCGCCTGGGCAGCAGTGTTCTCGGAACGAGTCGGTTTTCCATTACCCATGGCACCGGTGCGGAGTCATTATTGGATTACAGAACCTTCAGAGACGTATGGAGGAGATCATCCGGTAACGATCCTTCCCGATGTTGCCGCCTATACGCGCCCCGAGGTAGGTGGATTGATCCTTGGGGTACAGGAATCCCGTTCCGTCACTTTCGACGCCCGTGAATTACCCGATGACCCCGCTGTCTTTTCACCGACAAAAGGGGAAGAACATTGGGATGTTCTTATAGATGCTTACGAAGGCTTGGCGCAATTTTTCCCGACTATTAAAAGCGCTCAATTCTCCAGTTACATATGTGGGTTGTCATCTTACACCCCGGATGGGGAAATCATTCTGGGGCCTGTTCCTGGCGTGTCTGGCTTCTATGCTGCCGCCGGTGCCTGCGGTTCCGGAATTACCCTGTCAGCAGGGATGGGTGATGTGATCACTGATCTGATATTGGGATTGCAACCTGCTTTTGATGTTGGGCCTTTCCGACCTGATCGATTTGGACGGATCGATCCCTTTTGTGAGCCTTTTAGAGCAAGGTGTGCCGCCGCCAGGGCTTCAAAGTCCCGGTAGCTCGTTTGAAATTATTGTAAATTAGGTGCCGGGTCGGCAAGGTTCCCACCTGGTGCAGAATATTTTTCTTCACACTACGCCAGAAATAATAATCACGCATTTGAACTGGGCGTAAACCCACTTAATGGTAAGTCGAAAGATAGTTGATTATCGAGCGTTTATGTTTCTAGCCTACTCGTTAAGTAAAGACGCAATTGGTTGTTTTGCCTTGATATGGTGCGGCATTAGTATAGAGAAGCGCTTTATTGGTGCAAAATGTGGTTGCCCGAGTGAAGTTTTCGGCCTTTTGGGAAGCGTTGATAATCTTTCGTTACACTTCAGAGCTTACGTCGCGTCACGCGTTAAAATAGCATGCCGATTGACCTGGTGAACTGGGAATGTATATGGCGGGTTTAGAAGATAATTCTGCCCGGAGATAGTAGAAACTCCATTCGTATCACCGGGTCGAACCTGGACTCTGGGAGTAGTCGATTTCTATGTCGTTAGTAAAAATGGCTATTAAAGCTAGAAAAAAAGAATTATCAAAAATAGCGAAAATTCCGCTATCAAAACTAGCCAGATCGGCTTCCGATATCTGGTCTGATCCAGATCTCCTCGACCAGTTACTACGAGCAGATATGAGCAGTCTGGAAAATTGTGATCTTTTATATGCTTTTGACCCGAACGGATATTTAGTTTCCTCCAATATAGAAAAAGAGAAAACCGATGTGTCGATGCGTGGGCATAGTTTTCAGGGGCGTCCCTACTTTGAAAATAATCTACCTTATAAGGGTATTCTGTTATCCAGGGTTTACGTGAGTAGATATAACGGGCGCTCCTGCATAACGATATTACAGGCGGTCAGAGACGATAACCGAGTAATCGGATTTATAGCTGCCGATTTTGACCTGGACGGCCTGCCGACACCAGAGACTGAAGAGATTAATCGATGGTCTCAGTACAAGGGCGATCCGGCAATACGTGGGACTTTGTTTATGCAGGAACGGATTGAAAGTGAGATGGACAGGCATCTAGATAAAACTATGGAGGCAATCCAGGAAGTGATGGTCGATTATGGAGTTTTTCATATGAAAATCCATTTTTCGAGTTCCAGGGTTTCCTTCTGGCGAATGGACGACCCTTTTGACTATTTGATCCATACTGTTGCCAGTATTATAGATCCAGAATTCAAATTTACTTTCAAGCGGCAAACCTGCCCGACAAAAGCAATAGCAACCGTAGAGGACATCGATCGGGTGCTATCAATGCTCAAACAACTTCGATATGCGGATGAGACGATATATCTGCGCTCGGCGTCATTTAACATCATTAATGGTCTGGTAGGGCTGACATTTTCCTGCGATGGTTCTCACTATATGCATTTCGAGGAGTTTCTGTCCAGGAGTATAAGCTTCTGGCTCGGAGATCGCGCTGCCTAACCTCATGGTGTTGCAACATTTACTTACTGGGTGGTTGATTTTTTAGAAACTTTAGCAGGTTTTACCTGCGATGCATTCATAGTAAGTAGCCCGGTATATCCTGATGCCATCTACTTCCGCTTCAGGCGCCTGGTACGAATTCAAATACCAGATTTGAATGACCGCTTCCAGCTAGCAGCCAGTCGACCTGGCATTACGAATAGCCCTGATCAGCACTCCGCCGACATTGGCCTCTAAATTTATCCTGGTTGAGCTGGGTCAATATGATAGGTCAATATCCAGGTATTTTGATTTTTCATAGATTGACTGAAAACCACGGAGGCCTGCCATGTTCAAAAAAATACTGTGTCCCACCGACGGTTCAGATCATGCCTACAAGGCGCTCGATATCGCAATTGATTTGGCAAAAAATTACAATGCTGAGCTTGTCTTATTGCACGTACCTAGTCGTTCTGAAAATATAGGGGGGCTACGCCGATTTGCCGAAATTGAAGGTTTGACACCGCGTGTCAACAAGGAAATAGACCGCTTGAGAACGATGGATTACAGGGTCTCGGTGGCTACGGATTCTGCCTTCCAGGATTCAGGGGTATCACCACAGTTACTGGTAGAGATAGGCCGCCATATTATTGCTGGCGCAAAGGGCCGTGCCAGGAGAAAAGGCCTGGAAAATGTCGAGGCCCTTCTTGAAATTGGTGATCCGGCCGATAGAATTTTGAAATGTGTCGACTCGGAAAAAATTGATTGCGTGATTATGGGGTCACGCGGCTTAAATGATTTAAAGGGCCTGTTTCTTGGCAGTGTCTCGCATAAGGTAGCAAACCGGGCACCCTGCACCTGCATTACGGTCAAGTAGCGATTGGATGATGATAGCTGGTTTTAGCTCGTATTTTTCGAGATTCCAGCTGACATACAATAAGGAGCTGATAGATATATCGGTGGTCGCAGTGATGGCGACTCAAAGACATTCACTAGACATAGAAAATATAGACAGGCGAATGACAGGAAAAGATGGGGCCGAAGAAACAGGTTTCCCTGGCCTGCGGTCTATAACTCATGCAAAAATAAAGGCATGTCAGCCACGAAAAAAATACCGCGCGTCCATTCTACCTGCCCGCACGACTGCCCGAGTACCTGTGCGCTTGAGGTAGAGGTTGTTGACGACAGAACTATCGGCCGGGTATATGGCGCGAAGGATAATAGCTATACAGCAGGCGTAGTCTGCGCCAAGGTCGCGCGGTATGCCGAGCGTATACACCATCCTGACAGGCTTGGACAGCCGTTAAGACGGGTTGGACGAAAGGCGGTTGGTCTGTCCGAGTTCGAAGTGATAAGCTGGGATGAAGCTCTTAATGAAGTCGCTACTCAATTTCAAAAATCCATCGACCAACACGGTAGCGAAACACTCTGGCCCTATCACTACGCGGGCACCATGGGTTTACTGCAACGCGATGCCCTTGACTGTTTCCGCCATACGCTAAAAACATCGCGTCAGCATGCTACCTTTTGTATCACTCTGGCCGATGCTGGCTGGATTGCCGGTACCGGAGCTAAACGTGGTTCTGAGCCACGCGAAATGGCCAACAGTGATTTGATCGTGGTCTGGGGTGGTAACCCGGTGAGCACCCAGGTTAATGTGATGCAGCATATCTCGAGGGCCAGGCGCGAACGACAGGCTAAACTGGTGGTGGTCGATCCCTATCGAACACCAACTGCGGAAAAGGCCGATTTGCATTTGATGTTGCGTCCGGGCAGCGATGGCGCTTTGGCCTGCGCGGTGATGCATGTCCTGTTTGCCGAAACTCTGGTGGATAAAGATTATCTGGAGAAATATACCGATGTGCCCGCCGAGTTAGAAAAGCATCTGCTCCATAAGACACCTGAATGGGCGGCTGAGATTACTGGCTTGCGCACCGAGGAAATCATCGCTTTTGCCAGACTGTATGGACAAACTCAACGTAGTTTTATTCGTCTTGGCTATGGTTTCTCGCGTTCCCGAAACGGAGCCGCCAATGTGCATGCGGTAACCTGCCTGCCAGCGCTGACAGGTGCCTGGCAATATCCGGGAGGCGGGGCGCTGTATTCTAATAGTGGCATGTATGGTGTCGATCAAACGCTGATCAAGGGGCTGGACAGGGTTGATAACAATACCCGAGTGTTAGATCAGTCCCGTATAGGTGACGTACTTTGTGGCAATCCGCGCGATTTGCAGGGTGGTCCGCCGGTCACCGCGATGATTATCCAGAATACCAATCCTGTGGTTGTCGCACCCGAAACCCGGAAAGTGATTGCGGGTATGCAGCGTGATGACCTGTTTGTCTGTGTTCACGAGCAGTTTATGACAGAGACTGCGGCCATGGCTGATATCGTCTTACCGGCAACGATGTTTCTTGAACACGACGATTTTTATCAGGCAGGCGGGCATACCCATTTGCAGACGACGCGTCCTGTCATCGAGCCCTTCGCCGAATGCCGGAGTAATCACCGGGTATTGAGTGGGCTGGCAAAGCGTATGGGAATATCTCATGTTTGTTTTGAAACAGGCTCGCGCGAACTCATCGATCAAAGTTTACGACAGTCTGGGTATCCAACGGAGGATGATCTTTACCACCAGCACTGGCACGACTGTGCCTACGATTTTGATACGACTAATTTTCTCAATGGCTTTGGCACACCCGATAGCAAATTTCATTTCAAACCCGACTGGAAAAGGGTGGGGCAGGATACAGATGGCCTGCCCGAACTGCCCGACCACATGCCGGTAATGAACCAGAGCGATGAGGAGCACCCTTTTCGGTTGGTTGCGGCCCCCGCCAGGCATTTTCTCAATACCAGTTTCACCGAGACACCGACCTCGGTCCGTTATGAAAAACGTCCGACGATACTGATCCACCCCGCAGATGCGGCGGCTTTAAAGATTGAGGATGGGGGAAAAGTAAGAGTAGGCAATCAGTTAGCTGATCTGGTGTTGCATGCCAGGATATTTGATGGTGTACAACGAGGTGTTGTTGTCATCGAAAGCATCTGGCCAAACAAAGCTTTCGAGGAAGGGCTGGGCGTTAATGCGTTGATATCAGCTGAACCGGGTAAGCCAAATGGCGGTGCGGTGTTCCATGACACTGCGGTTTGGGTCAGGGCTGTAGATTAAGCGACAGTTAGGGTAATTTAAAAAAGCCGGGATCACTTGACCCCGGCTTTGAGTTGTCTCAGGAATCTTCAGTAATAGGAATTAATGATAGTTCCACACGACGGTTTTGCGCGCGACCAGCTTCAGTAGCATTGTCAGCAATCGGATGTTTTTCACCCAGACCGATTGATTCGATGCGTGCTTC
>JAOUJX010000588.1 GCA_029882955.1 Gammaproteobacteria bacterium | reverse complement strand
AGCCTGTTGTATCCTGTCTAAATCGGCGGTATCAACGGCACTGACTTCGACACCGAATCGAGTGAGGGTATCGCGTGCGAATTCGGCTGTTCCCGGGTAATTGGTATTGCTGATAATCAGATGGTCGCCGCTACTTAAATAATTAAGCAAAACAGCGCTACTTGCGGCCATGCCTGAAGCGAAGGCGACGCAGGCTTCAGCCTCTTCCAGTACGGCGAGTTTTTGTTCTAGCTGCCGGGTGGTTGGGTTCGACCAGCGTGTATAAACGAAAGGAGTTTCCTCATTCATGTTATTGGCGGAAAAGCTGACTTCTTCATCAACTACAAAGCTGCTCGACATGACCAGGTTGGGTGTCGATGCGCCGGTTTCTGCGTCAGGGCTTTCGCCGGCGTGGATGGCCTGGGTCTGGATGCCTTTGCGGGTAATGTTTTTATCTGACATGTCAGTCGTAAATAGTTGCGATCGGCTGGCGCTTATGTTGGGTCTGCACAAATATATTAACCAATCGCTCGGCGGCGACGGGATCTATTTGCTTGCCTTCGAGAAAGTCGTCGATCTGATCATAACCAAGACCCAGCGCATCTTCGTCGGGTTTCGAAGGCTCGAGACTTTCGAGGTCGGCTGTCGGCGTCTTGGTTATGAGTTTTTGCGGCGCGGCTAAATGCGCGGCGAGCTGACGAACCTGGCGTTTATTCAAGCCGAATAAAGGGGCGATATCGCAGGCACCGTCACCATATTTGGTATAAAAACCAGTGACATTCTCTGCGGAGTGATCGGTACCGATCACCAGACCACCGAGCAGACCCGCGATTTCATACTGTGCAATCATACGCATACGCGCCTTGACATTGCCTTTGACGAAATCGATGGTGGTGTCTGACCGGGTCAGTAAGCCCTTATCCTGCATGGCTTCGAGTGTCGACTGATGGATAGCCTCAGTGCCGGCTTGAACGTTGACGCTCAGGCTGATGTCTGGCTGGATAAATTCCAGTGCCATTTGTGCATCAGCTTCGTCGGCCTGTACTGCATAGGGTAAACGTACGGCGACGAATTTATACTCATCGCCAAGCTCGTTAGCTGCCAGTTGTGCCAGTCGGCCACAGGTGCTGGAATCGATGCCGCCGCTAATGCCCAGAACCAGATGCTTTAAACCCGAATCGGTGAGTGATTTCTTTATGAAATCGACACGTCGTTTGATTTCAAAATCGACATCGATTTCGGGAAGAGTTTTCATTTCGGCGATGATTTCTTGCTGATTCATTTTGGACTGTATCGATGTCTGGGTTTATCGTTGGATGATATTAGTTTTGTTACCCCAGTTAAAGAGGGGGTTAAGTTGATTGTTCCTGCTGAGTAGATAAGGCAGCATCCCCATTTTTGTTTATCTAAGCAAATCGACTAAGCGTTTAGGCCAATCTGTCTAGGCTTTATAGTGAATACTCAGCTTTGAATAATTAGTCCATACTTCGCCTTATAAAAATTTCGACCAGATTTAGAATCATATATAAGGATAGAAAGTATGAAACAAAAATTTTCAATATTTCTGCTAGCCTGTTTTGTCATGTTTTTTCAGGGTGTGGC
>JAOUJX010000252.1 GCA_029882955.1 Gammaproteobacteria bacterium | reverse complement strand
TAGATCAGGGGAAATAATATTCCAAATGACAGATAGCTGTTACCCGGAGGCGATATTCATCGGCCAACCTCAAATAATCAGTTACGGTGCGACTACCAGTTCGAGTCATGCAGGATTCAGACTACCCCTGAAACAAACGACGCGTTATGATTATTGCCGTTATATTTGGCGAGAAATCCATGTCCCTCAACACCATCGAAGAGAATCAACGCAACCACCAAATCGCCGATGGTGAAGAAGTTTGGCTGTTCGGCTATGGTTCACTGATTTACCTTGTCGATTTCCCCTACCTTGAATCAAGACCATCAAGCATCACCGGCTGGAGTCGGCGTTTCTGGCAGGGCTCTCACGATCATCGCGGCACCGAGCGCAATCCCGGTCGCGTGGTCACACTGATAGAGCAGCCCAACGAGATCTGTCATGGTGTCGCTTACAAAGTTGAGTCATCGGTGTTTAAACAGCTCGACGTCCGCGAAAAAAATGGGTACCTGCGATTAGATATCGATATGGCATTCGGCGATGGTACATCCGCGCAGGGCCTGGTTTATATCGCAACAGCCGATAATGAGGCTTATCTCGGCGAAGCTAGCGAGCATGAGATTGCTATGCAAATATGTAATGCTGAAGGTCCTAGCGGGCCTAATGACGAGTATTTAATTGAGCTGGCCAGATCACTCAGGCAAATGGGCGTTGAAGATCCACATATCTTTGAAATCGAACGACATATCGTCTCGATTAAAAGAGAATTGTGAAACCCCGGCAGGTCGCTCCGTTTTCGGCATGGAACCCGGGTATCGAGTCAACAATCCCCGACAAATATCAACACCTGGAAACTATTTATCGGCCTGAAAATGTAGTTACCGGACTCGAGGATATCAATGAACTGGCCGGAGAAACAGGGCTAAATCACGAAGAACTGGTGCACTTCAAACCCGCTAGACTGGTATTACACGAGTTAATTGTACGCATCACCGCCAATATATTCGTACCCGAAGGTGAGCAGGAGGAAGACCTCGGAATCAATTTCCGCGAAATTGCTTTAAACATCCTGTCACACTACATCCAGCCGGAACTGGATGAAATCGAACAAAACTATCACGCATCACTGGCTCGTCTGACTCACCTGGTCAAAACCGAACTGGAAAAAAACCTGTTCGCTCCCGCCTCCAGCCCAAAAAAATCAGGCTGGTGGGATAGCTTCTGGCCCTTCAAATCGTCCAGCAAATCCAGTCCTGTTCGTGAATCCAGATCCGAAAAGGAATTCCGTGTCATCGCTTCCTTCCGCGAACTTGGTCTGTGTTGCGATGATCCGGAAAAAACCTCGGTTTATCGTAGCCTTTATCGGGTCCTCGGCTCAATCGCTAATACTCGCGGCTTTCTGGGTCAGGATCAGGCCTTACTCGCAACCATTACCTCCAGACATGCCTGTAACTATCATTGCTCACGCCTGATTGGTGATAAGGTCGAAGAAATTATCAATAAAGCCATTGCCAGAGAAAAATATCCTCTCATCCCCGATGCCGAAAAACCGGTACTGATAAGCCTCAAGGGCAGCTCCGCAGCGGGTAAAAGCTCTTTGCGTCCAATGCTGCAAAATATGACCCTCGAACTGGGAATAACCCGCTATAGCACCATCAGCCCTGACATCTGGCGGCGTTTGTTACTCGATTACGATTCTCTCGGCGAGGCATATAAATACGCCGGCAGACTAACCAGTTATGAAGTTAACATCATCGACAGCAAGCTTGATCATTACATTCGCGAGAAAGCTGAAGCCAGACACTCGATCCCGCACATGATGGTTGACCGCTTTCGATTCGATAGCTTTTCCAGCGAGAAAATAACGCGGATACTGCATAAAACCTATGTCCGGTATATCGACACCATGTACATGTACTTCGTCATTACACCGCCCCAGGAAACCGTCAGTCGTGGTTGGGAACGCGGCCTGGCCAGGGGCAGGTATAAGTCAGTAGAAGACTATCTTGGCCATTGTGTCGAAGCCTACACCGGAATACCAAAACTCCTGTTTAAATGGCTGTCTTCTCCAAAACCACGCTATATTTTCGAATTCCTCGACAACAGTGTTGCCAGGGGGGTTTATCCGAAGACTATCGCCAGAGGCACGCAATCCTCGATGCAAATTCTAGATCCTGTGGCGTTTGTTAATATTCAACGCTACCAGCGTATTAATGTTATGGCCGAAGACCCGGCGTCAGTTTACCCGGCAGATCAAACCCTTAGCGTAGAAAACAACATGGAGTTTCTGGCCCAGTGCATTGCAAAAATCGAAAGGGTCGAATTCATAGAACCAAAATTAAATCGGGTATATCTGCGATCGAATAACAGGAACATTGAAGTCACCGATCACGCGCTTTTCCAGTCGGTCATTACCAACTGCGAGCTAGCGGCAATATTCCATTGTCTGACCCCGGAAATTGAGGGCAATAATCGGGCATAGGAATCTATTCGGATCGACTCAGGATTTTTGTGACTGTTTCACCCGCCGCATATTTGCTATGATCGTCCGCATTAAGCCAATCTGCTTCCATTAGGGAAAAATATGGTTAGATTAATAAAGCTTCTCCTACTTGCCCTTTGCAGTAACGTCTATGCTGCTATAGACCTCAATCAGCTCAAATCTCTCTTCGATACCGGCCAGATTCTCCAGGCTTATGAATACGCGTCCAAAGAAGCCCTCAACTATGAGGGTGATCCCAGCTTCGATTATTATTACGGTATCGCTGCAATTGATACCGGGCATGCCAGTGAAGGTGTATTTGCACTGAACCGAGTGCTTGCGTTAGAGCCGGATAACCATGCTGCCAGGCTCGAGCTGGCACGCGGCTATTTTATACTCGAAGAATATTTGCGCGCAGAGCAGGAGTTTGAAACGGTACTCGGTAACAATCCACCAGAAGACGTAGCGAATAGAATCGATGCCTATCTCGAAGCAATAAATGCAAAAAAAGGGCGCTTTTCAACAACGCATTCGGCTTTCCTGGAACTCGGCTTTGGCAACGATTCAAACGCCAATAGCGGTCCAGATATTAGCAGTTACGATATTGGTTTAATTACCATACCGTTAGATCCTGCATCTCAGGCGCAGGAAGATGACTTTAGTCAACTGTCGTTAAGCTACAAAGTTACCACACCGACTTCTCCCGGAACTTTATATTTTCTGTCGCTTAAAGCTGATCTTCACAGTAATTCCGAACATACTGAGTTTGACACTGCTACTTTTACCTTTGATACCGGGTTCGAGTTTTTACACGCACAAAACAGTTATACATTCGACCTGATTGCACAACAATTCAATCTTGACGGTGAAGACTATCGATTTCTGACCGGCTTACACGGTAGTTGGCGGCATAATTTAACTCAACAGTCTTCGTTGCATTCCTTTTTGCAGTTCGCACAACTGGAGTTTGAGGGGCAGGAACAACGCGATGCAGATACTCTATCACTGGGCACTACTTACGCCCGCAAATTTAATGTCGCCTTCTCGCCAGTCTTCGTTGTTGGTGCTTATGTCTCACAGGACCAAGCCAAACAGGATTCCGAAATAGCCCGACAAAGTACCGAGCGCGATTATTACGGCATGCGGCTGGCCAGTATTCTGGGCCTGTCGGAAAATATCTCGGCGCAATTAAGCATCAATTATCAAACCAGCGAGTACGGCCTCGCAGATACCATTAGCGGCCAGATTAGAGAAGACGATTATGTTAGTACGGTATTGAATTTCGACTGGCGTATCGCCCGGGACTGGCACCTGTCGGCGATAACAAATGTAACCGAAAACACCTCAAACAATACATTGTTTGAGTATGATCGAACCCTATTCAGCCTCAACCTTCAGTATCAAATGAAGTAGTACAATAGTTACACAGGAGAAACTATGGAAAGCTCTATGGCAAAACCTATCATCTGGGTCCTACCCATCGTCCTCGCTGTTGTCTTTATGTATTCACCTCCAGGCCATGCCAGGGTAAATATCGGGCAGGTTGTATTTACTACCGGGAGCATACAGGCCGTTAATAATGGAATAGCCAGGCCTTTAAAAAGAGGCTCTGCAATTCAGGAAGGCGATGTCATCTACTCCGGGGTCAACACCAAATCACAGATCCGCATGGTAGATGGTGCGCTCATCGCATTGCGACCAAACACAGCATTTGGTTTCGAAAAATATCGCTACCGGGAAAATGACGATGGCAACAACAGTAGCTTATTGAGCCTGATCAGGGGTGGCTTTAGAACAATCAGCGGCCTGATTGGCCTGCACAGTAAAGAAAATTATCGAGTGACTACCAGAGTAGCCACGATCGGCATCCGCGGCACGCATTACGGCCTGACAATCTGTCAGCAGGGGGATTGCAACGGTGTCGACAACCAGCAAGTAGAAGATGGACTTTACGGTAGTGTCATCGATGGCGAAATTAATGCCAAAAATGACACCGGTGAATTTGTTTTTTCCAACGACGAATTTTTTCACGTAAAAAGCCTAACCAGTAAACCTCGCAGCCTGATAAAACCTCCCGGCGTAATATTTGCTCAAAACGAAGCCGTACAAAAACTCAAAACAGGCGCTGCTATTAAAGACGCAATTCAATCTCAAATCGAACGGCGTCAACTACAGCAAGCCAGCATGATAAGAGCACTGGCAACAGCAGAGCAAAGAAATTTATTCCTCCAGGAAAATATACAGCCTCTTTTCGAAGCCGCTCAGGATTCAGGCTTAAGCCCGGTAAGTTATGTGCTGCCGGCGCAAGAAGGCAATGTTCTGGCTTACTCGTATACACCAGTCGATACCTCGCAAACATGGTTCCCCGTTCCAGGCGCTGATACCATCAGCAGTGATGGCACCGCGAATAATCAGTTTTTTATCAATGCGGCAGCAAAGGAGAATGGGCTGTTAGTTCCGATAGCGGCCAAGCAGACAACCCCCGGCGGTACCATAAAAAACTTTTTCATTGGTGAAGCTAAAGTTCTGGAACCCAAATCTGTAATTATTCCTGGTACCAACGTAGCTATCGGCTGGGGGCGATGGTCAACGCAATTCGCTAGTACCGACGGAGGCGCAATAGAACCGCATCTGGGACAACTGCATTATATTGTTGCGTCTAGTACTACGACAGCAAATGAGCTTGCACAGCTTGGTGGTTTGAGGGGTAACGCGAGCTATACAACCATAGGCGGAACCAGGGCCACCGATTTAAATGGCAACATTGCGGCCGATATAGCAGATGTCACCATGAGCGTCGATTTTATAAATAGCTCAATTAGTAGCTATAGTGTCGTCACCAATGTAGGTGGTAAAGTCTACGAAGGATACTTAAGTAGCCTACCAGTAAAGATTTCAGGCTCGACAAAGCTAGATGTGCTAGGAGCCGATGTTTGCCCAGCCTGCCTTGGCACTGCAAGCGTTTCATTCTTTGGCCCCAACGCCGAAGGCGCTGGCACTACTTATGCCATTCAGGACACATCGACCACCAACACCGTAAACGGCGCAGCGATTCTAATCTCTCAATAAACAGGCAGATAGACAATCAGTCTTTATCGCCTTTTTAAGCCATAAATCTTAAAAAGGTTAGTGCCTTTTTATTTAAATATAGGTAAGTTTACAGTCCCCCTGAACCTTTACTGGAAAGCATGAAATCTAAGCGGCCCCATATCCTCGTAGTTGACGACGAAGAGGACAATAGGAATATTATTACAGAATACCTACAGGACGATGAATTCCGTTTTTCGATGGCTGAAGATGGCGCTATCGCCTGGGAAATATTGCAACAAAATCCCGGCGAATACGACCTGATATTACTGGATATCATGATGCCGAAGCTAGACGGCCTTGAATTATTAGCCCGACTTAAGGCGCACCAGGCGCTGGAACAAATTCCTGTTATCCTGCAAACCACGCGAGGTGAAAAATACGATATAGCCAATGGCATAGAGGCAGGCGCATTTTACTATCTGACCAAACCTTTTCACGAGGAGGTGCTTCGTTCTATCGTCCAAACAGCCATTAGCGATCACCGGAAATACCTGGAATTAAAGGCTGAAGTCGATCTCGGTGGTGGCTTTTCCGATATGATGAGGTCGGGTCATTTCGTGTTTAAAACGCTTGAGAGTAGCCGCGCAATTATTCATTTCCTGGCTAGAGCCTGTCCCCAGCCGTCCCGTGTAGTGAACGGGTTATCGGAGCTCATTACCAACGCTATCGAACACGGCAATCTGCAGATTACCTATCAACAGAAAACAGCGTTAATCGAACACGAAACCTGGCTACAGGAAATAGAAAGTCGT
>JAOUJX010000251.1 GCA_029882955.1 Gammaproteobacteria bacterium | reverse complement strand
GAGCAAACGGCGCCGGGGCGGGTCGACTGGGAGGCGTTGACGACCGGTGGCTTCGGCGGTTTCGATGCGGTGCTTGATGATTCTGAATCCGGGGTGCTGAAAATAGACACTGCACTGGTCAAGGAAGAAATCGCCATCAAAGATATCGGCCGTGATGAGCTCGTATTCGCGAATGGCGGCATCGACCGGCGTATTCGGATATTTCGTCTACCGGATGAAAATCCGCATAAATCGGTTACTCTGGAGCGACGCGTGAAACTGGCCGATGATCGTGACAACGCGCTGTATGTCAGAATTACCCACGAGGACGGGCACTTTGTCTGGTCGAGTCCGATTTATATTTTTACTTAAATGAATTAAAACAAGATAATTTGTCATTGATGATAATCAGTATATTAAGCGTCGGCTTCTCGGTGGGCAGCGCTGTGGTGTTATTCATCGCCTATTTATTTTTTTTAAATAATGTGAATAAGTCAGGGCTGGCAGTTATTTCCTGCGCATTATTGTTAATAGCAGTAGCGGCAATTCAGCTGGCCCATCTCGATTTTTTTATCGGTGACTCGAGACCGTTGCAATCCCCGGTTTATCGATTCTGGCTATTCCTGGTCGCGCCGATGTTTTTCTTTTTTAGTCGTTTTATCCTGTTACCAGAGGCGAAAATCCCGCCAATCCTGTTACTACATTTCATGCCTTTGCTGTGCAATTATTTTCTGCCGGGTGATATTGCAATTCCGCTGATATTTATGATTGGTTCGGGTTACTGCTTATGGCTGGCTAGTATGATTTATGGCCTGCGCGCGCAGCGTCAACGCTTTCATATCGAAATGTTTTTCTTCGGCTTGTTTTCTATTCAGGCGGTGGTGGTACTTATGTTTGGTTTCGCTATTCCTTATATCGATGCCGGCTATTTTTATCTAATTTATACCAATAGTATCGGGCTTGCTTTCCTGCTGATCGTTGCTGCGCTAATCGTATTTCCTGACTTACTTGCCGAGCTCGCCGAGGTGGCGAAGATTTCCTATTCTGCATCGACCCTGACGGAGGTGGATGTCGCGAAAAAAATACTCGAATTAGAGCACCTGATAGCGACGCCGCAGATATATCAGAACGAACAACTCAATCTAGCTTTACTGGCAGAAGCCACGGGGCTTAGCAGTCATCAATTATCGGAACTCATTAATGTGCATTATGGTATGGGTTTTTCAAGATTTGTACGTCAGCGCCGGGTTGACGTGGCAAAACGGCTGCTGATTGATGAACCGAAGGCATCGATTTTGTCGATTAGCCTGGATACGGGTTTTCAGTCGCAGTCGAATTTTTATGCTGCTTTCAGGGAAATAACCGGGGAGCCGCCGGGGAGCTATCGAAAAAGACAGACAGCTAATTCCTGAACTCGTTTATAAAATTCTGTTTTATCATTCAGGAATCTTCTAAGTTATTGTATTTTAAGAGTTAAATAATTTTCTATTCGTTTTTTATCAATCAGGAATTAATCCCGACGGTTGTTGGCTAGTCTTCACTTCATCTTGTTTGAATTTGGAGTTGATGAATACGAATGAAGATTTTAATCATCGGTGGATACGGAAACTTTGGCAAGCGCCTCGCTGCCAGCCTGCTTGAATACTATGACCACGACCTGATCATTGCCGGCCGCTCCGAACAGAAATGTCTAGCCTTCGGCAAACAGTTAGAGAAAACCTTCGGTAAATCGGTTGGGTATGCGGTGATCGATGTTGAGCAGTCCGACCTGAATAAACTGTTGCGGGAGTTAAAGCCAGACATTGTTGTTAACGCGGCTGGTCCTTATCACTTTAAACGAGATAGCGAGGAGAATTACGCCGTCGCCAAAGCCTGTATTTCGACTTCAAGTCATTACGTCGACCTGGCCGATGACCGGGAGTTTGTTTGTAATTTTTCAGCTGAATTAAAACACCTGGCTAAACAAAAGAGACTGATGCTGGTGACTGGAGCAAGCTCGGTGCCTGGGCTTTCAACTGCGGTGATAGACGAGTTTTTACCCCAATTTTCAGTGTTGAATTCGATCCACTACGGTATTTCTCCCGGTAATCAAACCGAGCGAGGCGAGGCGACGGTTGCTTCGATTCTGTCTTATGTCGGGCATTCATTTCAAACGCTGGTCAATGGCTTCTGGCAATCAGTATATGGATGGCAAAACGTTGGTCGATACGATTTCGGCGCACCGCTCGGTAAGCGCTGGATGAGCAATTGCAATATTCCCGATCTGAGTTTACTGCCGCAATATTATCCGGGGTTAAAAACGGTCCGTTTTCAGGCCGGACTGGAGCTTGGTCTGCTACATATCGGCCTGTGGTGCCTGTCCTGGGTAAGCCGCGCAGGCTGGATTAAGCATCTGGAAAATTATAGCCGCCCGCTGATGAAAATGAGTGAATGGTTTATGTCATGGGGCAGTGATCGAGGGGGTATGTTTGTAGAGCTTAAGGGTGCCGGCCTGGACGGCAGGGCTCAATCTATCAGCTGGCAGTTGATAGCTGAAAACGGTGTCGGTATCAATGTACCGACTATATCGGCAGAGCTGGTGATTGCGCGAATTGCCAGTGGAAATATTACTCCCGGTGCTATGCCCTGTGTCAGTCTGTTCGGTCTCGATGACTTTTTTGAAGTAGCGCAACGCTGGGGCATTTATCAAAAAAGGAATATGTCATGACTAAAAATCGAGAAATACCATTATTCGATATTCCCTGTAGCTACCCGTCGCTGCTAGGTGGTGAGGCATGGTCTCGATTACACCCTGATATACGGAAACGGTTTTCTCCGACATATGCCTATCGTTCGGTTACCTATCGAGGCGTCATGCAACTGATTTATCTGTCACGAGCGGGCAAACTGCTGGCACAGGTTTGTCGTTTAATCGGTACCCCGCTGGCGCTTTATGCGGGTACAGATGTGCCGATTGAAGTAAAGGTGTATCCAGATACTGCCCTGAATGGCATGACCTGGGATCGCTTTTACCTTTACCCACATAAAAAAGTAAATCGCGTTAAATCGACCAAGTGTATACAAAAGGACAATCGACTTATCGAGGTGGTTGGAGCTGGATTTGGTATGTATTTGAATACCTACGAAAGAAACTCGGCAATTTACTTCGAAAGTACTCAATACTTTCTTCAGCTAGGTGGCGTACGAATCCCAATCCCTGACTTATTAACACCGGGTAGAACAACGGTTAGCCAGTCGGTAAGGAATAACGGCTGCTTTGAATTCCGACTTGAGGTTGTTCACCCGTTGCTTGGGCTGGTGTTTAAACAATGTGGTGATTTTCGTGAAGAGTCTTAACGAATCACCATCACCGAACACTTAGCGTGTCGAACCACCTTGGCTGCCGTAGAACCCAGCAGGTAATCCTGTAAGCCTGGCTGGTGCGAAGCGATAATGATCAGTTCGACCTGCTTTTCTTTGGCAACTTCGAGTATGGTTTGATAGGGGTGGCCCACGCGGACATCGACCTCGGTTTTGATCTCAGCAGCCTGCGCGATTGCATTCATTTCCTCCAGCGAATTTTGCAGGGACTTTTCCTGGATATCCTGTGGCAGTTCGACGGCCGCCCATTTAGGGATTTCTTCTACCACGTTGAGGAGAATAACCCGCGTATCCTCGCTGCCGTTCGCTGCAGCAATATCGATAACGGATTTACTTTCTTTAGCGTGGGCGATATCAATTGGGATCAATATGGTTTTGAACATAATACTCTCCTTATTATGTGGTTGACCTGGGCTCTAACATTAACCCGCTTATAATATAATACATTAATTAAAGCATTTTCTTTTGATACAAGTCAGTATGCACATTAATATGGATTAACTTATTCTCATGATCGCTCTTCTCGCGAGTTCGTTAGTCCGCTCCATTAAACGGGTTAAAACCCGACGCATTATTGCCTGGGTGAAATCTTCTGTTTCATCTATGAGCTTCATGCCCAGAACCTGCATAATTTTCCGCATCAGGAGTTTGACCCATTCCCCAGTTTGTTTGAAAAACTCTATTCCCTTGCGTAAAGCCCAGGCGATCATGTCGGCTAAGGTCAGTAAGCCCATAAAACCTGTCTGTAGTGAATGGACGACGGGACCGAGAATTTTTTTCAGAACATATATCAGAGCCGCGTTTATCCACTGCCATATCTTAGGACTCGATTCATTTACTGCATACTTGGACTGCAACCATTGTTCTACAGCGTTATCGAAACTATATGGCGGCGCGCGTCGCTCCAGGTCCCGCCAGCTAGCTTCCTTTAGGGAATGAACGTATTTACTCATATCGTGGGCGTCTGCAGAGAGGATTGCTTCACTCGAAGCGATGTAGTGGCCAAAGCCTGGTAGCGGTGGATGAACATAGGGGAACAAGGGGATCATCGGCACCGGATCGGTGGCATGGTAGGTTCTGTAAATATTATGCATGCCGAGCTTTCGACTCAGATTAGTGGCAAATAATATTAGTCCAGTTTTAGGCGCACCAAAGGTATACAGTTTCACAGTCTTGTTTTTATTCGATCTAATCCAATCAGCGGTTAGCGTCGCGATCGCGCCACCCAGGCTATGGCCTATACAGTGAATCGTCTGAATGTCTTCTATAGGTTGTAAAAACTGCTTCATGCTCGGTAACATACTATTAAAAATACTGTTGAAACCAATGTGTACGGGTAAGCCATTTCTAGAAATTTGCACCCCGATTCGTCCATTGCTTATCCAGTCGGCATTACTATTGGCGAATGTTGAACCTCGAAATATCAGGAACAGGTCCTTTTCATAACCCTTACCGCCTAAAGCACAAACGCCGAACCCGTCTTTTGCTGTTCTTAATAGTCTGCCACCGACCTCAGCTACCAGGTGTTTTTTATCGGACTTGCTGGATGAAAATTCTGGACGGGCAAGAAAAAACGGTAGGTTACTTTCGCTTTGAACAAAATAAACCTCTTTGGCTAGTTCCGATGCTTTACGTGGACTTAATTCCGGCATACTTAATCTCCTTATCTATTCTATTGAATCCCATTTACATGAAGTGCCCAACAGGCCATCATCAACTTCAACGCGTATCAGGTCGTCTTTTAAATCACATCTAAAATTGACAGGTTTGCCTCCAAGTTCACCAAATTCTACTTTGCTGCCTTTGGATAAATACCAGATAGCATGCTCATCACCATTGACATAAATTCGAATCTCCTGAGCCATTACGAACTGAGAAACTGTACTTAATGTCACGATATCTTTTTTTATTGGGATATTAAATCTGCCCTGGTTATCAGTCGTAAAATAATCTTTTTCGCCATCCTCATTCTTCCATTTCAGCCACCTTTCAATTTTGGCATTCGCTACCGGATTTCCATTGAGTGTAATATGGCCTTCCATTGGTGAGAATATAACAACTTCCTCTTCGGCTTTACTAAACATAGATCCGGCAGCTCCTTTTAATAAATAAACAGACAGAAAAATAAAACTGAACCATAGCGTTACAATGGTGTACTTCGAACGGTGAGTTGATCTAATATCCATATATTTGTGACAGGCGTTAGACGAAAAAGTATCCATGCTGGGGAGCTTTTTGTCAATTTGCAGCCTTGTCCAATATGAAATGAGTCTGAAGGTGGTGCTGTCCCTCGATATCCCGCGGACAATAGGGTCAGGTCATGAATGGTGAATAAAAATCTGTATCCTAACGAACCATGGCAAGACCCCTTCGCATAGAATACCCAGGCGCTGTTTACCACGTCACCCCGCGTGGTAATCGTCAGGAAGACATTTATATCGATGACCAGGACAGGAATAGCTTCTTAAAAACATTGTCTCAGGTCTGCGAGCGATTTAACTGAGTTTGCCACAGTTATTGCCTGATGAGTAACCATTATCACTTGATGATAGAAACACCCGAAGCCAATCTATCTCAGGGGATGCGCCAGTTAAATGGTGTCTACACAAAATCACAACCGTGTCGGACTTGTCTTTCAGGGGCGCTATAAAGCCATATTAGTGCAAAAGGACAGTTACCTACTGGAACTCTCACGATATATCGTATTAAACCTGGTCAGAGCCGGAATGGTGGGTTCTGTCAAAGACTGGCGCTGGAGCAGTTATCAAACCACGGCCGGTCTTGTAGCGACACCTGACTGGTTATACGTGGACTGGCTGCTATCCTGCTTTGCGGTGCGTAATAGAGCGATACCGCCAGCGGAAACCAGAAACGAAGGTATCTATAGCGCCTACCGAAGTGGTGGTTATAGTATGAAGGCCATTTCAGATACGTTAGGTTTACATTACTCGACGGTAAGCAAGATAATAAAGT
>JAOUJX010000250.1 GCA_029882955.1 Gammaproteobacteria bacterium | reverse complement strand
CGAAAACGGGATCGAATAAAGTCCGATTACCGGTAATTTTATGTTAATACTGGTATCGAGTTGATAGCTAAACTGGTCTTTTTTCCAGAGTTCTCCCGGTATTTTTCTCAGGTCATCAAACTTTAAGGTTACGGGAAGCGCTATCTTACTGGTGGAAGACCGCTTTATTTTTAAACCTTGACTGGTGACACCGCTAAGCAGCGAGTTGCCGTCGATCTTGAAGTCGTAATCGAGTCCGGCTAGTGGAATAGAAAACGGATTTTTGTTGGTTATCGCCATATCTAATACCAGATTCACCTGGTCGAAGTCGATCTTTGCGATTCGTGTGCCCAGTAACGTAGCGGTGGGTTTTGCGATATCAAAATGCCGATCGATTTGAGCACAGCCGGCGATAGTGAGAACGATAAATAGCAGGAGAACTTTTTTTAATGATTCTTGAATGTTCATAGGATAGCCTTTTGTAAGTCATCAGCTTACCGAGTTGCTGAGACTCGCATAAACGTATATATCAAAAGTATAAACCAGATTACAAATAAGGACTATGTGATAATTTTGAGATTAAGCATCGGGCGGGTACATGGCACGGCGCAATTGTCTTTTAGCCTCACGAGTAACTACATATTCGCGCCTGGCTATATAAATACCACTGGCGACTACGAGCCCTGCGCCAACTAACGAAGTGATGTCGAGAATTTCACCATAAAAGAAATACCCGATGATAATGGCCCAGACCAGTACAAAGTAATTGAACGGTTGTAGAATCACAGCAGGCGTAAACTGTAAGGCCTTAATCAGTAACAGATGTCCGATAATACTGGTAGCGCTTATGATTAATAGCCAGGTAGCCTGGCTGGTGTTGACTGATTGCCAGTAAAACGGCGCTACCAATGCCGATATAAAGAGTCCAACCACACCAAAATAAATTAACGATGTTTCGAAATGATCATGCCTCGACACTTTCCGGGTTAGCAGGTTGTAAATCGAAAACATCAGTACGCAAATAAGAACCAGTATGACGTAAGCATTAAAATTGCCATTACCCGGTTGAATAATAATCAGCGTTCCCAAAAAGCCAATGCCTACCGCCATCCAGCGTCGCCAGCCGACCTGTTCGCCGAGCATGGGAACGGACAAGGCCGTAATAACTAATGGGAAGGAAGCGAAGATGGCGTGCATTTCTGCCAGCCCCATGAACTTTAAACTCCAGGCGAATAGCGAAATTTCAACAACAATTAACAGGCCGCGTAAGATTTGTTGTCCCCGCATCTTCGATGCAAAGGCTTTGCGAATACCGATGGTGCGCGAAGCATATATTAGCGCAAACAAAGCAAAGAAAAAGAAGCGTACCAGGATTATCTGGGCAACCGGTAAGCTACCGGTTAAATGTTTGGTAATAGCATCCTGTCCGGCAAAAAAAAGCGTGGCGACTATCAGCGCGACGATACCTTTTACTGTATTGTCTGCATCCTCCGGCGCTGCCTGGCTGAGGTCTTCAGACTTCATGTTATGAGATAAACCTTAGTGAATAATCGATCGCTCTCAAATGTTTAGTGAGTGCGCCAATGGAAACAAAATCGACTCCGGTACGAGCTATTTCAATCAGGCTTTGCTCGGTTATATTGCCAGACGCTTCTAGTTGTATGCGTTTGTCATTCAAAGCTACGGCCTGTCGGGTTTCTTCAATGGTGAAGTTATCGAGCAGGGCGCGATCGGCTCCTGCATCGATTGCCGCCTTTAGTTGATCGATAGACTCGACCTCAACTTCGAGCAATAGATCAGGATGAGATCGTCGGGCGCGATCGACTGCTTCGGCAATACTGCCGCAGGCGGCGAGGTGATTCTCCTTGATTAAATAAGCGTCAAACAGGCCGATACGGTGATTGAGTCCACCGCCACAGCGCACTGCATATTTTTGTGCGCGTCTTAACATCGGAATGGTTTTACGGGTATCGAGGATTCGGCACTGAGTGTGTTTTATTAGATCGGCATAATGCCGTGTCATGGTTGCTGTGCCGGATAAGGTTTGCAGGAAATTCAACGCACTGCGCTCGGCTGTGAGTAAGGCGCGTGCCGGGCCCGAGACTTCGCAGATTACCGTGTCGGCGGATATGCAGTCGCCATCGCTGGCGAGCCAGTTTATCTGAATGTCCGGGTCACATTGGCGAAAGGCTTCATCAAACCATTCTGTGCCGCAAAGAACGGCATCCTCACGAATCAGCAGACGAGTCTCTAACACAGAGCCTGCGTCGATTAATTCTGCACTAACGTCGCCATCGCCAATATCTTCGGCGAGCGCGCGGCTGACGTCATTTTTAATTATTTGCTGCCTGTCCATCGGTGTTCCAGAAATTTGACGCGCGATTGTAGCAGGATTATTGACCGCATTTCAGACTTCGTGTTCTTCACGGCGCAAATCCTGGATTGCATCGAGATAGGCGTTGATGATCGTTGTGCGTGAAATTGTGCCTAGTCGATGGCCGGTGTGTGATTGCACAATCGGGATAGTCCTGTCCTGATAGATTCTCATGGTTTCCATCGCTGACCAGAGGCTGGTGTTTTCATCAAACTGAATGCCAGACTCAGATACCGTATCCGTAATCGAGTCATCCTGCGTGCTATATTCGGTGATTTTATGATGTTGTAAATAAGCCTGTTCGCGTCCCTGAGATAAATCGATGCCTCTGTCTGCCAGTTGAGTATCAAACAGTGAGCGGCCATACCAGTGGTAGGCTATCAGGTTGGCAAATACAATGGTGACCATTGCGGCGATGGTGACTTCGTAGTTACGGGTTATTTCGAAAATAATAAGGAGCGCCGTCAACGGGGCACCAATTACCGGACTGGCGAGCGCCACCATGCCGCAGATAGCGTAGACCGAGAGCCCCGAATACTCGCTGAGTAACAGTTCGGGGATCGAAATCGCAAACAAGGCACCGAACAACACGCCGATTAATAGCGACGGGAAAATAACGCCACCGGCAAAACCGAAGCCAATACAAAATGCCGTCACCAATACCTTGGCAACCAGGATAGACGCCAAATCGAGCGCACCGTAGCTGCCGGAAACAGTGGCCAGGTGTAAAACAGCCTGGCCGGCGCCCAGTACTTCGGGTATTTGTAGCGCGACAATGGAAACTAAAAACCCGGCGAGCATGGGTTTAAATACGGCGTGAATTTTTATCTGACGGGAAAGCGCATTGGTTCTGGCTAATAACTTCATAAAAGCTACGGCGAGTAATCCGCAGGCGACCCCCTCGAGTGCAAACAGAAAAAATTCGGCTGCGTGGAAGGCCTGGTCGAAGTCGATCAGAAACAGGGCAGGGTGCTCGAAGACGACATTGGCGACCACGTATCCACAGGCCGTGGCGACCGTAACCGAGGTGAAAATGCGTAACGAATAGTGACGCAGAACAACTTCGTGGGTAAATATCAGGCCGGCGATCGGTGCATTGAAAGCCGTCGCGATTGCCGCCGCCACGCCACAGGCGATGGCGATACTGCGAATATCCCGAATACCCAGTTGCAATCGGTTTGCCATCTGGCCAAAGAGCGTGCCGAGGTACACGACGGGGCCATACTGTCCAACCGAAGCACCGCAGCCGAGCGACAGAATAGCGGCCAGAGTGGATAATAATCCGGCCACAGGATGAGGAAGTTTTTCGCGTAATTGAACCGCGTAGATCGTGTCCGCAGGTCCGAGCGGCCTGTCGGATTTAACGCCATAGTTCAGAATCAATCCTACCAGTAATCCGCCAATGGTTAAGACACTGATAGTGACTATCGCCAGCGTGCCGGAATCCAGACGGCTTCGGCTATCGGCGTTAACGTAAAACAGCTCGTTCAGCCAATGTACCAGTTCGACAAAACCGATGGTAGCGAAGGCGCTTATCGTGCCGATAACGAGGCCTACCGCCGACAACGCCAGCATTTGATCAATGCTTAGACGCGCTCGGACTCTGGCGGCGATCCGGCTCATTGATTAACTGTCTAGCCAGGCATCGGTTTCATTGATTTCAATCAGGGTCGGTCGATCATGCTTAAAAGCATCTCTTACTGCGACTGCTAGCGCTTCAGCACTGTCTATTGTCATTGCTGAACAGTGGCAGGATCGGGCCAGGGCAATAAAATCGGGGTTGATGCCCAGTACCCCAACCGGCTCGATTTGCTGAACTGCCATATCATCCTGAATCTGCTGTAGGGCGTTGTTATTCCATAAAATAATGGGGATGGGCAATTTCAATTCGGCAGCGGTTACCAGCTCCTGCACGGTAAACATGAAACCACCATCACCGGCGAAGCAAATCACCGGCCTATCCGGCAACGCCAGTTTGGCGCCAATCGCATCGGGTAGACCGCAACCCAGCGTGCAATACCCTGCGGGGTAGTTCCATAACCTCGGGGCTGAGACATTGAAAGCGAAGGCACCGGTATAAGCTAGCTGGCAGATGTCGGTCATGACGATGGTGTTTTCATCGAGTGTATCGCGCAGTACGTCGAGTGCAATACAATGTCGGCTCTCGCGATTGCTGAGATTATTTTTAATATCGGCTCTAATCGCCGCGACTTCTGCATGGCTTTGCTGGCGTGGGCTGATGTTTGTTAAACCGTTGTTTATCGCTTCAGCCGCCAGACTGGCATCGGCAATTAATGCCAGGTCGGCGGGGTACAGGTCGGTCATTTTGCGCGGGTCGATATCGACGCGAATGACCTTACCATTGATTTCCAGAGTCTCGACGAAGCTGTCAACTTCCGATAACTCTGTGCCGATAGCGAGAACCACATCGGCCTGCTTTAAATAAACCTGAACTTCTCCGCGCACCGTACCGGCACTCAAAGATAGTGGGTGGTTATCATCAATGATACCCTTGCCGGCAGTGCTCGCGATTACCGGGGCGCCGAGCTTTTCGGCTATTTGTGTGATGTGCTCACCCGCCCTCCAGGCGCCACCACCGACACAAATCATTGGCTGTTTGGCCGCATCCAGCATCCGGCAGGCAGTGGTGATGTTATGCGCCGATGCAGTGGCTCGCTCGGGTAGATTTACTGCTCGCCATTCGTCCTCCACCGGCATCGCCAGAATATCAATCGGGATCGCAATATGTACCGGGCGAGGACGTTCTGAAGCGAAAATCGAAAACGCCTTGGCGAGTAATTCTGGCACGTCGGCAGGCGCCATGGCTGTCGCCGCCAGGGCTGTTAAAGGTTTTGTGGTATCGGTTAAACAGGGCACTTCGTGCAGAACACCCCAGCCCTTGCCTAAAGAATTACTGGCCGCATCGGCAGAGAGTAATAAGACCGGAATGCTGTCGGCATACGCCTGCCCAATCGCGGTGAGCGCATTAGTGACGCCGGGACCTGAAATAACCAGTGCAATGCCGGGTCGCCCCGAGGCACGTGCATAACCATCGGCCATGAAACCCGCGCCCTGTTCGTTGCGTGCCTGCACATGCTGAATATCACTGATGTTAAGGCCTTTGCAAAAATCCAGAGTATGTACGCCGGGGATACCAAACACAGTATCGACGCCGTATTGTTCGAGTAGCTTAATGACCGCCTGGCCGACAGTGAGTGGGGATTGTAGACTCATAGTGATTAACCGATGAAAGCTGGATATCTGAATTACAACTCATTGTACTGATTGTTTTTTAAATAATCACGAAACAGTTAGGCTGCCTGGGATATCTCAGCAAAGATTTAGAGGCTCTTTAAATGCCTCATATAAGCCTGCTCATCAAACGGAAGATTATCTTTCTGCGAATGCCACAGCGCTTCAGCGAGGCACTCCATCATCATGTGCTCGGCATCGTGTACGCCGTGTTTTCCTGTTAGCCGCTGGTGTATTTTTTTAAAACCAGCCGGTCGGTCGGTGCTGGCCTGCTCACGCAGCGCTATATGCATCCCCATGTGCAGAAAAGGGTTGGTATCGCCATCTTCAGGAATGAAATCCTTGCTGAGTGCCTCGTCAGTTTTTTTGAGAAAAGGATGGTATTCTGGATGTAGCTGGATGATGTCGGCGATAACCGCCTGCATCGGCTCCAGGATTTGTTGAGCCTGCATTTTTTGCCAGACATCAAGGTAGATTTGACGCACTTCGTCGCGTGATTGAAACATTTATTAGTCCACCAGCTTCTTTTTAAATTCGCAGAGGTCTTCGATGATGCAGCTGCCGCATCTTGGCTTGCGCGCAATGCAAGTGTAGCGGCCATGTAGGATTAACCAGTGGTGTGCATCGACCTTAAACTCATCTTCGACCACCTTGAGCAGTTTTTTCTCCACCGCGACTACATCCTTGCCCGGTGCGATTCCGGTTCGGTTCGAA
>JAOUJX010000013.1 GCA_029882955.1 Gammaproteobacteria bacterium | reverse complement strand
GCCTGCCAGCGCTACGCCAGTGGTTTGATAGGTAATCAGATGAAATCCGCCACTATGTCGCAGATATCGGGCCAGCACCATCATCGATGCCAGCGACAGGCTGCCTGCCAGTGCGATTAAGGCAGGAATAGTCAGCGCAGCTTCGCTGGGTGGAAAAATCAGCATCACCCCGATGAACCCCATACTCACGGCAATAAGACGCGGCCAGCCCACCTTTTCCCCTAGAAAAACCACCGACAGGCCGGTAACAAAAATAGGGGCGGCGAGATAAAACAGAAATACATCGGCGAGCGGTAATTCGCGTACGGCGAGATAAAAAAATGCCACTTCGGCAATCACCAGCAACACCCGTAAAAGCTGCAGTCCCGGCTGGGTAACTTTAAGCAGCCCGCTCAACATGCCTTTATGCCAGAGATAAACCAGCAATATCGACAGGGCCGCGAAACTGCGGACAGCCATTATCTGACCGACCGCATAATCTTCTACCAGCCATTTTCCAAGCGCGTCATTGACGGTAAAGAGGAACATCCCGCCGATCATCCAACCGATGCCATGCAGGTTGGTATTACCTTTCACGTCATACCTTCCATAGATTATGGCGTGGACAGTAAAAATATAGCCATATCAAATCGCCGAACTCGTATTCTGTCCATCGACCAGACGATTAATTCCCAGCGTATTGGCATTTTGCAGCGCCAGTGGCAACAGTGCATCCGGGAAACTCTGATAAGAAACCGGGCGAACAAATCGCTGAATCGCCAGCGACCCTACCGAGGTCGAACGCACATCCGTACTTGCCGGATAAGGCCCGCCATGTACCATGGAGTGACAAACTTCGACACCGGTTGGAAATCCGTTCATCAAAACGCGTCCGGCCTTTTCCTCTAATATCCGTACCAGGCGGGATGCCAATGCTTCATCACCATCATCCAGCTGAATGGTCGCGGTTAACTGGCCTCGAAGCGCATCGGCCACCGATACCATTTCTTCCACATTAGCGCACTCGACGACAATGCCGCAGGGGCCGAAAACTTCTTCGCTAAGGGCTTCTTTCTCCAGCCAGGTAGCAGCATCCGTATTAAAAATACAGGGTGATGCCTGGAAATCCTGAATCTGGTCGCTGGCGGCTAGCAGGCAGTTTAATTCGCTATTGTCGGCCAGACCATCGGTCTGGGCTTGATAGCTTTTAGCGATTCGGCGAGTCAGCAGCGGTTGCCCCGATACAGCTTCCGACGCTTTCAACGCAGCAGACTTGAAGCGCTCGCAATGTTCACCGCCCAGTAAAACCACCACACCAGGATTGGTACAAAACTGCCCAACCCCCATTGTCAGCGACTGGACCCAGTTCTCAGCGATACTGTCGACACGGTTAGTCATCGCCTCGCACAACAGAAACACCGGATTTATACTACCCAGCTCGCCATAAAAAGGAATGGGTTCAGGACGTGACACAGCCAGATCGAACAAGGCGCGTCCACCGGCCAGTGAACCTGTAAACCCAACCGCTTTTATTTGCGGATGCGTGACCAGCGAATGCCCTACTCGATGATCCCCACCCTGTAGCTGACTGAACACACCATCCGGCATCTGACAGGCTTTGATCGCTGCTTCTATTGCCTGAGCAATAATTTCACAGGTTCCGGGGTGGGCTTCGTGAGCCTTGACGACCACGGGGCAACCAGCCGCCAGGGCCGAGGCTGTATCCCCACCCGCGGTTGAAAAAGCCAGCGGGAAATTGCTCGCGCCGAATACTGCAACCGGACCGATGGCCTTATTCGCGGTACGAATATCAACCTTGGGGATAGGCGCTCTATCTGGATCAGCCTGATCGATACGTGCCTGCAGCCAGTCCCCCTGCTCAATCCAGTCGGCAAAAAAGCGTAATTGGTTGACCGTTCTTCCCCGTTCACCTTCCAGACGGGCCTCGGGTAAAGCCGTTTCCGCGTGGGCAATGGCGGTAATTTCAGCACCTCGTGATTCAATCTGGGTCGCTATTTCACGCAAAAAATTAGCGCGATCCGCCAAAGAAGTCGTCGAAAATGCTTCAAATGCCTTTTCCGCCGCCGAAACGGCCTGCTCCGCCAACTCCGGACCCGCCGTGAAGAATTCGTTTTCGTTCTGGTTACCTGTCATTGGATTATCGCTCCGAAACCGGCTCTCCCCTTCAAGCCAACGACCCGCGACGAAATTCTTTCCTGTAATAACAGTCATACTCAATACCTCTATCGTTTTTAAATTAATTCATTCAATTTTATATTATTGTATTACAAATATAAAAAGCAGACTATTTGCCAAGCAAAAAAAGATCGGTAATACCTAAATTTCAGTCAGCGTTACTTAGCACCGGAAATATCGTGAAACTGTCGAATGACTGCTTCAAATAATTCTTCCGAAGCAGCCAGGTCTCCGAAAACACTCTGCAGAGATAAAATCGACTTAACCTGATTAACTGGCGCGGCTCCCGCAGCCATTACCTGTTGGCGCATTTCATCCCCCAGCGGGTCTCTCAGGGGAAACCGGAAGCCGGTCCCATCTCGACAGGATATAAATGCAATCCAGCCCGCAATACAACGAGCCAGTCGAGGGATCGGTAAGCCCTGACTTAGTCGTTCACGGATCGGACTAAGAATCCGCTGAGGCAATTTCTGTGAGCCATCCGTCGCTATCTGTAGTAGCTGGTGTTGTAAGCCGGGGTTACGGAAGCGTTTCAGTAATTGCGACTGATATTCTTTCAAATCGATATCAGTCGGCATATTCAGAGTCGGAGCCAGCTCCTGCCCCATGAGGCTCTCGATAAATTGCACCAGCTGGTTATCCTGCATCGCCTGCGCCACCGTTTCGTAACCCGCCAGGCTACCTAGATAAGCCAGTGCCGAATGACTGCCGTTTAAAAGTCGCAGCTTCATGGTTTCGAAAGCTGCTACATCGGATACCATTTGGATATTGTGGCATTCAAAGGCTGGTCGGCCCACACAAAAGTCATCCTCTACCACACATTGACTAAAAGCTTCGGTGACTACCGGCCAATGATCCGATATCCCCGTCTGCTCGGTTAACAGTCGACGATCCACATCGGTTGTTGCCGGCACGATCCGATCTACCATGGTACAGGGAAAGCTTACCCGTGCTTCGATCCAGTCGGCCAGCCCGGTATCCAGTTGGCCCGCCAGCGCGAGCACCACCTGACGACAGACCCGACCATTTGATGGCAGGTTATCGCAGCTCAAAACGGTAAAGGGCTTGTCACCATTGTCACGCCGCCTGCGCAATGCTTCAACGAGGAAACCCGGAGCCGATCGAGGTGACTCTGGTGATGCCAGATCGGCTAGAATATCGGGGTGTTCCAGATTCAGTTCAGCCGTATCAGGGTCATGGCAGTAACCCTTTTCCGTGACCGTGAGCGATACAATGCGGATCGCCGGGTCAATCATTTTGGCTAATAGCTGCTCGCCATTATCGCAGGCAGCAATGACTTCAAGCACACTGGCGATGACCCGATAGGCTACGCCAGCTTCACTTTTTTCGATGAGCGTGTAAAGACCATGCTGTGGATTGAGTGCGTCTGCGGTAGCGCAACTGCGCAACGAAGCACCAATAATCCCCCAGTCGGGTTCTTTCGCCAGCAAATTATCGACAGTTACCGCCAGATGGGCGCGGTGAAACCCACCAATTCCGAGGTGAACAATACCCGGACTGACCTCGCCCCGATCATAGTCTGGTTTTTTAACCGTTATCTGGCTCAGAGTTTTATTGTTTAATTTCATCTTCAATCGCAGTGATAACACCCCGGACTTCCGCCAGTCCTTTGAGCCTTCCGATCGCGGTATAACCTGGATTGCACCCCTGCTTTTCGAGATCATCCAGGATCTGGTGACCATGATCTGCACGAAATGGGATTTGAGAGCAGCTGTCACCGGCATTTTTGCGCCGCTGTTCTTCGCCGATTAACTGCCGGATAACGCCCAGCATATCGACATCGCTATTCAGATGTTCGGCCTCGTGAAAACTGTCTGGATCGTCTTCGCGTCGTGTGCCACGCAGATGCGCGAAGAAAATACGATCAGAAAATTCCTTCGCCATTGCGGGTAGATCATTATCGGGACGAACCCCAAAACTGCCGGTACACAATGTCAAGCCATTCGCCGGGCTCGGTACCGCTTTAAATAACGCTGCAAGATCATCACGGCTTGAAACCACTCTTGGCAGGCCCAGCAATGGCCTGGGCGGATCATCGGGATGAATCGCCAGACGCATTCCGAGATCTTCGGCAACCGGTGATATCTGCCGTAGAAAATCCACCAGGTTCTCTCGCAAGTCATCGCTATCAATTTCCCGGTAACGGTCGAGCTGACTTTGAAATCCTTCGAGACTATGCGAATCGGTAGTTCCTCCGGGCAAACCGGCAAGGACATTACCAACAAGCGTATCAATACTGCTGGAACTGGTTTTCTTCAAAAACGATTCTGCGGATTTTATCCGTTGTTCGGAATATTCAACCTCGGCACCCGGCCTTTTCAGAATAAACAGATCAAAAGCGGCGAATGCAGTGGCATCAAATCGCAGGGTTCGTCCACCCGATGGTAGCGGCCAGCTCAGATCGGTTCGGGTCCAGTCGAGTAGCGGCATAAAATTGTAACAAACCGTCCTGATACCAGACTTCGACAAGGCCCTGAGACTATCGATATAGGCCTCAACATATTGCCCCGCCTGCCGGGTACCTCGTTTGATTGCGTCGTGCACCGGAATACTCTCCACCACCGACCAGTTAAGCGGTGCACCGATTTCACTCTTTTCGTGGATCAGAGCCTGATGACGGGCAATAGCTTCGGCAGTCCAGGCGCTTCCGGTAGGTATGTCGTGCAGGGAGGATACAATCTCGCTTGCACCCGCCTGCCGGATATATTCAAGAGGAACCGGATCAGTGGGTCCAAACCAGCGCCAGGCCTGTTGCATTCTTATTCTCCGTTAAAGCTGATGTGGACTTTGACATGCTGGCGACGATCACCCGCTGCGACAATTGCCTGTTCAGCCTGATCGAGTGGATAGGTCGCGCTGATAATCGGGGTTGGGTCGATACGGCCTTCACGTATTAATGCTGCGGCTAGTTCAAATTCCCCATGAAAACGGTGACTACCGACCCAGTTGATCTCCTTTCCGACCAGGGTATTCATCAGAATACTTAAATTTCCGCTTACACCGACCTGCACCAGGGTACCGCTGGGGCGAATCACCTTCATCGCCGATTCGATAGCACTTGCTGCTGCGCTACATTCGAATACAACATCAAATAAACCTTTGTCCCGCTCATATTCTTCCAGCGTTTGATCTGACATATTGACGCTTCGTGTCGCCCCCATCGCCATGGCAGCCGACAGCGGTTTGTCGTGAAGGTCAGTCGCTACCACCTCGACAGCACCCGAATAACGGGCAGCTCCAACACATAGACTCCCAACAGGGCCCGAACCGGTTACCAGCACTCGGCGTCCTACCAGGTCACCGGCTCGCCGACAGGCATGCAACGCGACCGCCAGCGGTTCAGTGCAGGCACCCGCCGCAAGCGACGCATCACCCAGTGGAATACACTGGGATTGAGGTAATGTGACGCGCTGCCGAAATAGCCCCTGTGCATGCGGCATTCGTATTGCCGAACCACTGAATTGCATGTTCAGACAATGCTGCTGCAATCCTTTTTGGCACTGTCCACACTGACCGCAGGCTTGACTCGGATTTAGCGCAACCTTATCGCCAACTTCGTGGCTTTTTACCTCGGAACCTAGAGCGACGACAACACCAGATGCTTCGTGCCCAAGTATAATTGGCTCTCGAACACGAATCGAACCAATACCACCATCGTGGTAATAGTGTATATCCGAGCCACAAATCCCACCATTGGCTACCGCTACGATAACGTCGCCCTTGTCTGGCTGTTGAATGGGGTCGAGGGCTATCTCCAGATTGCCTGCTTCTTTCAGGCGGCATACGCGTGTTTTCATGGGGTATTTTGAATCACTACAGAGTTTAATTTTAAATTGATTCGGATGACTATTATTACACCAATTTTCGGTATATTGTATTTATGCATACACATAGTATTTTTGTAAGGGTTTAAATGAGCGATAAAATAAAAAAGATTTTGATTACTGGTGGAAATGGCAACCTCGGGCGCCTGGTATCAGAGCAGTTATTAAACCAGCAGCAAGGCGTAGTTAAATTTGACATCCCTGGTACAGAGCCTGCCACACTAAGAGACAACGAGGTGGTCGTTACTGGTGATATTCGTGATACCGATACCCTTGAGAAAATAATCATCGAACACCGGCCCGATACTATTTATCACCTGGCATCGCTGCTCTCGGGTAGCTCCGAGCTTGATCTTTCCGATGCCTGGGATATCAACGCCACATCATCATTCGAACTAATGAAACTAGCCCTCAAACACCAGGTCAGGCAATTCTTTTTTGCCAGCACCATTGCTACCTACGGTGCCGTGAATAACGATCCAATGCCCGAAGACTACGAGCAATGGCCCGAAAACATGTACGGGGTTACCAAAGTTGCAGTGGAACGGCTGGGTATATATTTTAAGGTGAAACATGGCCTCGACTTTCGTTGCCTGAGATTTCCCCTGGTCGTGTCTCCTTTTGCACCGAAAACGGCAGTGACTGCATTCCCATCGCATGCGTTACGCGCAGCCCATGATGGAGATTCATTTGTATTTCCGGTTTCAGAGAATGTCGGCATGTCTACCATTTTCCTGGAAGATGTCGTAGACAGCATCGTCCAGTTTACCTCAGCAGACCGGTCCAATCTAAGCCGTCATGTTTACAACCTTCACGCCTATTACCTGTCGGCCGGCATGATTGCCAGGGCCGCAGTAGAACACTTCCCGGGCTTTAAATACCGCTATGAGCCCATCGACAGCGTAGAAGGCTTAATCAATAGCTGGCCTGATGTAATGGATGACGCTTCCGCCCGCCACGACTGGGGCTGGAATCCCGGTTACGATCTAACCCGTTCGGTAGATCGAATGTGCGGATTATTGCGCCAGGAAAGCTAGAGGCCTTACCCAGAAATCCAGGGAGTCACTACTCGATGAGCTACCAAAAACCTTTTAAAAAATCTGAATATGAGCAACGCCTGATCAAAGTCAAGCAACGCATGGAGGCTGCAGGTTTCGATCTTTTAATCTGCCAGGACCCTGCCAGCATGGGCTGGCTCACTGGATTTGATGGCTGGTCGTTTTACACTCCGCAGGCTGTGCTGGTACATCTGGAAGAGCAAACTCCAATATGGTTTGGCCGGGCGCAGGATCGGAAATCAGCGCAGATTACTACCGACATCCCCGACAATAACCTCATCGGTTTCTCTGAGCCACTGGTACAGCACCCCACTAAACACCCTTTCGATGAATTATGCGATCTGGTCATAGCACGCGGCTGGGGCTCGGCACACATCGGCGTCGAGCTGGATGCGCATTACTACACCGCCAGGGCACATCAGCATATTGTAAAAGGTTTGCCGAATGCGACCATTTCTGACAATCATGAAATCGTAAACTGGGCTAGATTGGTCAAGTCCGAAGCCGAGTTGGTTTACATGCGAGAAGCGGGGCGCATAGTCACCGACACGATGAACAAGGCTATCTCCAGACTTCGACCAGGGGTGCGTCAGTTCGAAGTCATAGCCGATGTTTATCACGCACAGATTACCGGTTTCGATAAAAAGTTCGGCGATTACACCAGCCTGTGCCCGCTAATTCAGGTCGGCGAAGGCACCAGCACACCACACCTGACCTGGACCGATGAAGCCTTACCCGATTCCGGTCTGGTAGCCATGGAAATCGGTGCGGCTCGCCGACACTATCACGCACCACTAACACGGACTATGCACATCGGACCTGCACCAGACGAAATTCTACGGCTAACCAATGTCATTATTGAAGGTGGAGACGAAGCGCTGGCGATGGCCAGGCCCGGCGTCACCTGTGAAGAAGTCGAAGCCGTCTGGCAGGGTGTCCTCAAACGATACGGCTACAGCAAGGAAAGTCGGGTCGGATATTCCATCGGACTGAACTATCCACCAGACTGGGGCGAGCGTACCGCAAGCTTGCGGCCGGGGGATACCACCGAATTGCAGGCCGGCATGTGCTTTCACTTCCAGTCCGGCATGTGGCTGGATAACTATGGTGCTGCGGTTTCGGAGCCTTTTGTCGTCTCTGAAAGCGGCGGTGAGCGCCTGAGCAATGTCGCCCGGGAATTGATTGTTATCGAATAATCGGAGAAACAGGAAAAAGTAGAACCTTGATATATACTAAAACAGGTCGATAGCAGGGATTACCAAAAATGATAATCATAACGAGTTTCGTATTATGAGCTTCTGGGAAAGGTTTCTACCACCCAGCTACCTAAATCACCAACGGTCAATATCGCTTTATCTTGAGGCTTATCGCTCACTTCTGGTTCTTGCCGGTTTCATAGTTAGCATCATTCCAATATACGCCTGGGTTCGCGGGTCCCTGACCTGGGATGAAACAGTCGCGCTGATGGTCGCCGTGCTGGCACCGTTTATTGGCATTTTGTGCATACGGCTCTCGGGGAATCTGGTACTGGGAATGCTATTAACAACGGCCCTCACCACGGCTGTGTATTTTGACCTCGCTTACCATACAGGAGGTTTGACATCTTTCGTTATCCCCTGGTTTATCACTAATTTAGCGGTTCAGGGCTTGTTTGGAAGCAGGAAAGCATTAGCCATCACTTACGGAATCTTAATGGCTGAGTTTCTCGGTTTACTGATACTCGAAAATATCGGTCTTTTACCCGAAAATACTACGCCACCGGAGCATATAAAATGGGGGTTTGCACTGTCTCTGGTCACGGCAATTTCCGCTATGACCTGGGTTGGTTCAATTACCCTGAAGTCTCGCAAGCTGTCCAAACACAAACTGAAGGAAGCTAGAATAAAAGCTGAAGCGGCCAACCAGTCTAAATCAAGATTTCTATCTTCAATGAGCCACGAGCTTAGAACCCCGATGAACGCGATCATGGGATTCGCCCAGATAATTGGATCCGATCCGAAAAATCCTCCAACTGAGAGTCAAAGTAAAGCCATTAACCATATACTGCAAAGTGGCGACCACCTGATGGCTTTACTTAATCAGATACTCGACCTGGCGAAAATAGAATCGGGAAAAATCGTACTATCGATCAAGAAAGTTTCGTTGTTTGAAATCGGCCAGGAATGTCTGGCGCTAGTTGACAAGCAGGCCGCAACCAGTAACTTGAGACTGGAGAATAATTTGACTATAACCCACGCCATAAAAGCCGATCGCACGCGCTTCAAGCAAATCCTGCTCAACCTGATTTCTAACGCCATCAAATACAACCAGCCCGATGGGAGTGTTACTCTAACCAGCAAAGTTACCGCCGATAACTTAGTCAGAATTACCGTATCCGATACCGGGGTCGGTATAGCCCAGGACCAATATGCAATGTTATTTCAACCATTTAATCGGCTCGGTAAAGAGGCAGGGAATATCGAAGGCACTGGCATAGGCTTGACGATCACCAGGCAACTGGTAGAAGTAATGGACGGCCGTATCGGTTTTGAATCCAAACCCGGTAAAGGCAGCTCATTCTGGATCGAGCTACCCGAGTTCGATAACCCAGACGAAAATACTATCATCCAGGAAAGTTTTATCCAGACTTAAGATACTCAAACCGTCCCAGATTAATTTTTCCTATCAGGCTTCGTTTTAGCCATAACCTCCTGAACGGAGGTTTTACCATGCTTAAAGATGGCGGAGAGAGAGGGATTCGAACCCTCGATACGCGATTAACGTATACTCCCTTAGCAGGGGAGCGCCTTCAGCCACTCGGCCATCTCTCCAAATTCGTATGTTAGCAACTCTCCCTTCGCGGGGAGCGCGTTGTTTCGCATGTCCATATGCTTCACCCCTTTGGGGCCGTGCCTTGCACGTCCTAATTTGCTCCCGGCAAATTAGTCAGCCACTCGGCCATGTCTCCAGAATATTTTGAATTAATAAAGCGGCGAGAATCACCGCTCTACGTTACTTCCCAGTCAGCTCTGTTTAGGCCAGATTTCCTATCTGATCCTGATCTACTTCCTGACCCTGATTTTGTTCAGCTTTAATGCGCTCGTAAATTTCTTCACGGTGCACCGCTACCTCCCTGGGTGCGTTGACACCAATTCTTACCTGATTGCCTTTAACGCCCAGAACTGTGACAGTAACGTCATCGCCTACCATTAAAGTCTCTCCTACTCGCCGAGTTAATATCAGCATAATAAATCTCCAATTTAATAAAACACAGTAATCAAGACCAGTATTCCCATACAGGTCGGTCCAATTATTATTTTTGTTCCGCTTGTATAGCCCAAGCGCGGCTATTTTACCCAACAATATCCTGAGTGACCAGCCAATAATCCCATATTATGACTATAGCTCCAGCCTATATCGAATTAGAGATATACTATTCAGGATCCTTGTTAAGGCCAAATCCTTCGTGCAGTGCGCGGACACCAAGTTCCAGGTACTTCTCATCGACCACTACCGAAATTTTAATCTCAGAGGTCGATATCATCAATATATTAATACCTTCCTTTGCCAACACCTCAAACATACGGCTGGCGATACCGGCGTGTGAACGCATTCCGACGCCAACAATCGAGATTTTCACTATCTTATTGTTACCGGAAACTTCCCTGGCCTTAAGGTTCTCTGCTGTCTTCTGCAGCGAAGCCAGCGCCGTATCAAAATCGTTTCTATGTACGGTAAAGGTGAAGTCGGTGGTGCCATCTGCTCCAATATTCTGCAATATCATATCGACTTCGATATTCGCATCAGAGATAGGACCTAATATCTGATAGGCTACCCCAGGCGTATCGGCAACACCATTGATGGTTAACTGGGCTTCGTCTCGATTAAAGGCGATGCCAGAAATTAGGGCTTGTTCCATAATATCTTCCGCTTCGTATTCTGTGGTTATTAAGGTGCCTTCACCGGTTTCGAATGAGGATAGCACTCGTAGTGGCACCTGGTATTTCTGTGCAAATTCTACCGCCCGGATTTGCAGTACTTTAGAACCCAGGCTTGCCATTTCCAACATTTCTTCAAATGTGATGGTATTCAGACGCCGGGCTTCCGGTTCTACCCTGGGGTCAGTAGTATAGACACCATCGACATCGGTAAATATCTGGCATTCGTCGGCCTTCAGCGCGGCCGCGAGTGCGACACCCGTGGTATCGGAACCACCTCGTCCTAGCGTGGTAATGTTGTTGTACTCATCGATGCCCTGAAAACCGGCGACTACGACGATTCGCCCAGCTTCAAGATCGCGCCGGATATTTTCATCATTGATCGATTTAATGCGGGCCTTGTTATGGGCACTATCGGTGATTATTCCAACCTGACCGCCAGTGTAGGACCGGGCGGGATAGCCACGCTTTTCGAAAGCCATGGCTAATAACGCTATCGTGACTTGTTCACCGGTAGTCAATAATACATCGAGTTCACGACCTTTGGCCTGCGGGTCGATTTCCTGCGCGAGGCTGACTAACCGGTTGGTTTCGCCACTCATCGCCGAAACCACAACCACCATGTCGTTACCCAGCTCTTTATAGCCGATTACCTTATCGGCAACCGCTTCGATGCGCTCGACCGTACCAACCGAGGTACCGCCATATTTTTGAACAAGAAGAGGCATTAATTAGCCGCCAGTAATATCCGTGAAAAATCGAGCGCGGATTATAAGAAAATAGCGCTCGTTTGTATAATGAAAAAGCCTAATTGTCAGTATTAGAGTTGATTGGCCACCCAGTCAGTGACGGATACCAGGGCTCCTGGCAGATTTTCCGGCTGATTGCCTCCAGCCTGCGCCATATCGGGCCTGCCACCGCCGCGCCCACCACACTGTTCGGCGACCAGGTTGGCGAGATCACCGGCCCGAATTCTATCGGTCAGCCCTTTGGTGACACCCGCAATAATCGTCACTTTACCCTTATCATTACTGGCGAGTACCACCGCCGCTTCACCCAGTTTATTTTTAAGCTGATCAACCGTTTCGCGCAGGGTTTTGACATTAGCGCCATCAAGGCTCGCGGCCAGCACTTTGATTCCTTTGACTTCCCGGGCCTGCGTCGCCAGATCACCACCGGCCTGACTGGCGGCTTTCGATTTAATTGTCTCCAGCTCTTTTTCCAGACTACGATTCGCCGCATTGAGCTGACCGATTCTCGAAACCAGATCTTCTCTATTAGCTTTGACTGCCTGCGCGGCCTCTTCGAGTTTGTTTTCAGCATCGATAAAACGTTGAACCGCAGTATCACCGGTAACCGCTTCGATACGCCGAACACCCGAGGCAATACCGGTCTCCAGCACGATCTTGAACAGGCCGATATCGCCGGCGCGTTGCACATGAGTTCCACCGCACAATTCAACCGAATCGGTACCGATGCTCAGAACGCGTACTTCATCGCCGTATTTTTCTCCGAATAAGGCCATAGCCCCTGTCGCTTTAGCGGATTCCATATCCATTAATCGAGCAGAGGTCTCGGCATTGATTCTAATCTGATCATTCACCATAGTTTCAATGCGCATTATCTCTTTTCTTTCCAATGGCTGATAATGAGAAAAATCGAAGCGTAGTTTTTCCGAATCAACCAGCGAACCTTTCTGTTGCACATGCTCACCTAACACCTGACGCAAAGCTTCATGCATTAAATGGGTCGCCGAATGGTTGAGCATCACGGCGCGACGATAACCTTCGTCTATTTTCGCAGTCACCTTGCAGCCCGAGGAAAGTTGACCGGATACCAGATGACCCATATGCAGATAAACATCCTGCTGTTTTTGGGTATCGCCTACTTCAAATTCAAACCCTTCGCCGGATAACACGCCAATGTCGCCAACCTGTCCACCCGACTCGCCGTAAAAAGGCGTTTGATCGAGAATAATGATTGCCTGATCACCATTATCAAGCGAGTTTACCGGTTCGCCGTTTTGTAATATCGCGACGACCTGACCTTCGGCAACCATATGCTCATAGCCCAGGAATCCACTCGCGACATACCCCTTAAGCTTGAGTCCATCACTCGTGATGCCAAACTGACTGGAAGCGCGGGCACGAGTTCTCTGCGCTTCCATCGCCACATCGAAACCAGCCTGATCGACCTCAAAACCGCGTTCCCGTGCAACATCGGCGGTCAGGTCGACAGGAAAACCATAGGTATCGTAGAGTTTAAAAACGGTATCCCCATCAATAGTATTGCCTTTCATGTCGACAATGCTGTCTTCGAGTATGCGCATTCCCTGCTCCAGAGTCTCGGCGAAGCGCTCTTCTTCCTTGCGTAAAACACGGGATACATGGTCGACCAGTTTATGCAATTCCGGGTAGGCTTCGCCCATCAAATCATCCAGTGTTGAAACCAGTTGATAAAAGAATGGTTTCTTACAACCGAGCTGATGACCATGGCGAGCGGCGCGACGAATAATTCGGCGTAAAACATAACCACGCCCCTCATTGGAGGGTAATACACCATCGACAATTAAAAAGGCGCAGGAGCGAATATGGTCGGCGATAACGCGTAACGATTTATTTTCGAGATCGCTGGTTTCGGTTAAATAGGCAGCCTTTTTGATTAAAGTCTGAAAAAGATCTATATCGTAGTTATTATGTACGTTCTGTAAGATCGCAGCGAGACGCTCCAGACCCATGCCGGTATCGACCGAAGGTTTCGGTAAAGGGTGCATAACACCATCGGCATCCTTATTAAACTGCATGAAGACCAGGTTCCAGATTTCGATATACCTGTCGCCGTCTTCTTCCGGTGTGCCCGGCGGTCCTCCTTCGATTTCGGAGCCATGGTCGTAGAATATTTCGCTACAGGGGCCGCAGGGCCCGGTGTCGCCCATGGACCAGAAATTATCCGAAGTGCCTATGCGGGTAAAACGATCTTCGGGAACGCCAATGTCGTTCAACCAGATATCCGCCGCCTCGTCATCGTCAGCATAGACCGTCACCCAGAGCTTTTCGGCGGGTAGACCTACCTCGTTAGTGAGAAAATCCCAGGCGTAGTGAATCGCATCTTTCTTGAAATAATCACCAAAGCTGAAATTGCCCAGCATCTCAAAAAAGGTATGGTGTCTTGCGGTATAACCCACGTTTTCCAGATCATTATGTTTTCCACCCGCTCGGACACAACGCTGCGAAGTGGTAGCGGTTTTATAGCTGCGCTGGTCGATACCGAGGAAAACATCCTTGAACTGCACCATGCCGGCATTGGTAAACAGCAGCGTAGGATCATTACCGGGCACAAGTGGGCTGGAGGGTATAATGCTGTGGCCCTTGCTTTCAAAATACTTCAGGAATCGATCCCGTAATTCGGCACTGGTTATCATAAATTAATCTGGATTTTCAAAACTGAGCTGATACTGGCCCAAATAGCCAGTGGATAAAACAAATCAGCGGAATAATCGCATGACTGACTCGGGAGAAAAACCCCTATTTTGTAAAAAACGCGCCTGTTTCATTTTTAAAGCGTATTCATACGGGATTTCAACGCCAAATTTCCGTATTCGCTGTTCTGACATGCGTTCAAACCAGCCATCCTGGAAAGGACCGAGGTAGGCATCGACCAAATCCTGGTTTACTCCTCTGTTCCTCAAATCATGTCGAATTTTTATCGGTCCGTAACCGGCATTCACGCGTTGATTGATAAAGCTCTCGGTAAAACGAGCATCGCTTTGCAGGTTGTCTGCCTGTAATTCTTCGATCGCCTTCAGAATATCTTCTTCAGCGTGATCACGTTGCTTAAGCTTTTGCAGCAATTCACTGGCGGAATGCTCGCGCCGGGCAAGCAGGTTCATCGCGGTATTTCTAATGCTCAGTAGTTTTTTCATACTTTAAAATACAAAACAAAGCCCCTGATCGGAATTCCAATCAGAGGCTTTGGCCAGCATGCACTTAAACAGAAACGAGGGATATCGGTTAGGGTTAGGAATCTACCGTTTCTGCTTCAACCGGTGGGTCGGTCTCCTGTGCTTCACTGTCAGCCCGCTTCGATTTTTTGGGTAGTAACGATTCACGAATACGCTGATCGATTTCAGCTGCCATCTCGGGATGCTCCCTGAGAAAACCTCGCACGTTATCTTTACCCTGACCAATACGCTCTTCTTTATAGCTATACCAGGCCCCTGCCTTATCAATAAAGCCCTGTTTGACTCCAAGGTCGATCAATTCACCCTCACGCGAAGAACCTTCACCGTAGAGAATTTCGAATTCACACTGCTTAAATGGCGGAGCTACCTTATTCTTCACTACTTTGACACGAGTTTCGTTACCGATAATTTCATCACCTCGTTTAATCGCGCCGATACGGCGGATATCGAGTCGCACCGAGGCATAAAACTTCAATGCATTGCCACCGGTAGTCGTTTCCGGGTTGCCAAACATGACACCGATTTTCATACGAATCTGGTTGATAAAAATCACCATGGTATTTGAACGTTTGATATTACCGGTGAGCTTGCGTAATGCCTGAGACATAAGTCGCGCCTGCAAGCCCATATGCGAATCACCCATATCACCTTCGATTTCAGCCTTCGGCGTAAGTGCAGCAACCGAATCAACCACGACCACATCAACGGCACCGGAGCGCACTAACATGTCGGTAATCTCAAGCGCCTGTTCACCGGTATCGGGTTGCGATACCAGCAGGTCATCGATATCGACTCCGAGCTTTTCTGCATAAGTCGGGTCGAGTGCGTGTTCCGCATCGACAAATGCGGCGGCTCCGCCCAGCTTCTGGCACTCGGCAACCACCTGTAGCGCCATGGTAGTTTTACCGGATGACTCCGGGCCATATATTTCAATCACCCGGCCGCGAGGTAACCCGCCTATGCCCAATGCGATATCCAGTGATAATGACCCGGTGGAAACCACACCTATAGTCGTATCGACGCCGGAATCGCCCAGGCGCATGACAGATCCCTTGCCAAACTGCTTTTCGATTTGCCCAAGCGCGACGGCGAGAGCTTTTTCTTTGTTTTCATCCATACTGGTTACCTAAATATTGAAAGTGATGTCGAACGGCGGGCAAATTATCACACAGAGTAACGAGAACATAAAGAGAACTTTTAAAATATTTTCGATTCACTGGAAATGTCTTTGCTTTCATGCGGTTGCATTGTAGCGGGTTGGTAGCTCATGGAGTGAGCCACTACCAGAAATTTATTATTTCCATTGAGTATTTACCAACACCGAGATAGCATCCAGCAGGATAGTCCAACATAAAAACAAGTCTTTGACCAACCAGACCAGACCCGATCTCTCTAACCAGACTATCCTGCTATTGACGGGGCTGGTAGTCATTGCCCTGATTATCGCCTTATCTCCGTTCCTGCCCGGACAACCTGGGTCGCCAATTGCGCAGTGGGCAGCGGCAACCGGCGTGGTCGCTCTACTGGCGCCGATACTTTTTTCTTTATTAAAGCGTTCTGGCTTATCGGTAAATCCGCCTTTCTGGTTTGTGACCCATGTTATTAGCGCCTGCATTGGCGTACTTTTTATTCTATTTCATGCCGCCAATGGGAACTGGCTATCTCCGCCCGGCGCTGTCATGATTTTAATGTTATTTCTGATTTTCCAGGGCGCCTTATTACGTACATCAGTTTCAGCCCAGTTCTCGCATTTATTTGCGAGAAATAGTATTGCATCGGGGTTTGGTAAGCCGGAGTCGCTGGACAGGAACAAACTGCAGGTTTTAATTGAATACAAACAATCGACTCTTGCAAGGCTCGAACCCTGTGCATCTGAAGCGCTGTTTTCTCCCAATCTCAGACACTGGATTACCCATCCTCTGTTAAGCCTTCGATATCAACGCCTGATCTCGATGGAAGCAGAAATGATTGGAGCCCGCCAGGGTGCCGGACTAATAATGGCATGGTCACGACGGCTACACATGCTCGCCGCAACACTATTTTTCCTCGGCTTACTTGCTCATGTCATCGTGGTTTTATTTTTCGCAGGTTACGCGGCAGGTGACGGTGAAATTGACTGGTGGTACATCACCGCTTGGGGACGTTAGAGTGGCTATCAACTCTAAGCAACTGGCTCTGATGATCGACCTTGAGCGCTGCACTGGTTGCAAGAGTTGCGAGGCTGCCTGTAAACAAACTAACGCTTTAGGGCCGCATACCTACCGTAATCGGGTGATGTGGTTTGACGAGCAACAGTCACCGGCCACCGACAGCTTACCTCGCCTCGATTTCCTCACCGTAACCTGTCAGCAATGCGAACGCCCGGCCTGTCTACGCGCCTGTCCGGTATTCCCGAAAGCCATCGACAAAGACCCAGTCACCGGAGTGGTTTCGATCAACGAGAACCGTTGCACCGGCTGTGGCGAATGCGCACTGTCCTGCCCTTACGGTGCTATCGGTTATAACGCCGACAAACACCATGCGGTGAAATGCGATCTCTGTGCTGACCGACGCAGCAGAGACCTCGGCCCGGCCTGCGCCCTGGTCTGCCCGACACGGGCGATCAGTTATGGTAAGCGCGTCGACCTGCTGGAAAAAGCAGAGTCCGAAAATCGTAATACTGTCGATACCGATTACTTTTTACAAAACCCGGCAACCATTTACCTGCAACGTCTTTATGATACCGGCTCAGAAAAAACCACGCCGGCACTGATGTCGGATCACCAGGTCCGCCGTAATCTAGTAGCGGATGAGGCGAAAGGCTCTTATAAAACATCGGAAAAACTTGAGCAAATGGCGCTACCCGAACGCATCGTAGCCGGCGGCTGTAGCATCTGCTTTAACGGTTGTCCGATCAAATATCACCTTCGTGGTGACCAGGTCGTCAATGTCTTCGGTAACGAGGAGGATCCGGTATTCCAGGGCAGAGTCTGCCCAAAATCGCAAATGACGGTTCAGCTTTATGATAATCCGCATCGCCTGACCCAGCCTCTCAAGCGATGCGGTCAACGCGGTAGCGGTAAATTCGAACCCATTAGCTGGGACCAGGCACTTGCCGAAATAGCCGAAAAATTATCCAGCCTGCGAGATCGATATGGCAGCGAGACACTCGCGATCCAGGTGGGATCGCGTACCGGTACGCTAACCATCAATGGAATAATCCCTCTGTTCACCGGGCTCTGGGGAACGGCCAATGTTGCTTCCACCGAACCTTATTGCAGTATGAGCAAAAGTGTCGCGCTGGAATTAACCCAGGGCATGGGCATGATGGCCAGCATCTATACCGAAGAAGACATTGGCAGTGCAGAGGCCTATATTTATATCGGTGACAACCAGGCTGAAACCAGGCCAGTGCATTTCGGTATGGTGAACGACTGGCGCCTCCGCAATAAGGCCCGCATGATTGTGGTCGACCCGCGTCTAACCGTCACGGCGAGTAAAGCTGACGAGTGGCTACCCATCCGTTCGGGCACCGACATGGCTCTGGGCCTGGGCATCATCCATTACCTGTTTGAACATAACCTGTTCGACAAAGCATTCTGCGAACGCTGGCTGGTCGGCTGGGAAGCATGGCGCAATTTTGTTTTTGAAAAACAATACCACCTGGACTGGACAGCCGGAGTCACCGATCTCCCGGTTAATCAAATAAAAGGCCTGGCAGAAACCATCGCGACAGCCGATGGCTGCATGATTTTCCTCAGCCGGGGAATCAATCAGCATACTAATTCAACACAAACCAATCGCGTGTTCATGTTTATTGCGGCAATGACCGGTAACTGGGGACGTCGTGGTGGCGGGTATTTCAATGTCTCTTCCGAACTGGGCTGGCAGAAGCCTTACATTCCAGAGCACCGCAAGCCGACTATCCGTGGCGCCGTCAGCAAGAATCCATCAGCCTGGCTGGAAGCCATGACCCAGGGTAAGCCTTATCCTGTTCGCGCGTTAATCAGCAGTAACAATCCGCTTGCGAATTGGCCCGATCAAAACAGGGCCCGCGAGGCGATCAAATCACTCGACCTCGTGGTACACATGGAATTATTTAAAAGTGCCACTTCGCAATTCGCCGATTACGTCCTGCCAATGGCAACCGGCATCGAAAAGGGTGGTACCACCCGCTTCGCCGAGGATCGTCGTATTGTCTGGAATGATCGTCTTATCGACCCTCCCGGTGAAGCAAAGTCCGATCACTGGTTCTGGATTGAACTGGGTAAAAAATTCGGCTTCGATGATATTCTAAAAGAAGACTACAAACAGCCACGAAAGCTCTGGGACGAAGTGATGGTTGCATCCACACCTACCCTCAAGGGAGCTTCTATAGCCAACCTGACTGCTATGCCTAATCGTACCATTCGCGTCCCCTGTTACGATGCCGATGCCGGAGAAGTCGACCCGATATACATAACCGAAAACCAGAAGGACATCCCAAACTCAGCCCTGGGTTACCCGACCCCCAGCGGAAAACTGGAATTCTGGACTCAGGCGCTAGAAGAGAAATTCAATGTCATGGGGCTGTCAGCATTACCTGAATTTTACAGCGAGTCCCTGCAGCTGATTGATCTGCCACATATCGAGTTTGACGAATCATCGAAGGTTTCCAGTTTCTTCGCCAACGACACCTCTGGCTACGGGGGAAAAATCACTCGTAACAAGTTAAACCACACCGAAAAATATGACACTGAGCTCATAACGGGACGACCGCCGGCGCCACACTTCCATTCCTGGACGCATTACTTCTGGCAGGCGCAGGAAATGTGGCCGGAACTTTATTGTCAGATTCACCCGGATAAAGCGGCTGCGCTTGGGGTTGAAGATGGCGATCTGGTGCAGGTTGAAACCCATAACGGCAGCATCAAAGCGCGTGCATGGATTCATCGTGGCATTCGAGCCAGCAGTATTTTTATTCCGATAGGCTGGGACGAGCAACAGCCTTATCATCCGGCATCAGGCGTCAATCATTTAACCGGTATAGCGCTAGACCCGATATCGCAGCAGGCCAATTTGAAGACGCATTTGTGTCGGGTCCGGCGGGATAGTGAGACACCCTTTGGCAAATAGAGATTAACCGTACAGGATGACTAAAAACTGTTTGACGTTTAATCTGGCTGTTATTATGTGTTCGGGAGCAAAAATTCAACCCAGAAAGTACTACCCTCACCCGGTACACTTTCAACACCGATATTTCCACCCATAAGCTCTATTAAGCTTTTACTAATAACAAGACCAATACCCGCACCTTCGACGTTAACATTGGTATTTAAGCGTTCAAAAGACGTAAATAATTTAGCAATTTCATCTTTAGACAAGCCAATTCCAGTATCCGTAATGCAAATACGCAAATATTGCTTGTTTATGATCTCGCAATTTAGAGTGATTGAGCCATAATCGCGATTATATTTCATAGCATTAGAAAGAATATTGAGCAATACCTGTTTCGACCGATTGAAATCAGCCTGTATTGTGTATCCCTTATTGCTGACATTATCGACAATATTCAGGTGGCGTAATTTGGCATCCGTACTAATTAACGAAACACACTGATTCAGAACATTTTCGACAGGAATTTCAGCTAAAGAAACCTCCATTTTTCCCGCCTCGATTTTAGCTAAATCAAGCATTTCATTAATCAGCCCCAATAGGTGACTTCCGGCCTCAAGGATTGATTTGACACTATTCCTCTGATTATCGTTAAGCTCATCACTATTCATTTCCAGAATTTGTCCAAAGCCCAGAATAGCGTTCATCGGGGTACGTAGTTCATGACTCATGCGCGACAGGAATTCGGACTTGGCCAGGTTAGCGCGCTCGGCTTCATCACGCGCAGCCTTCATCTCAGCAGTACGCTCCTCAACTATTTCTTCAAGATGATCACGATGCCTCTTTAATTCATCTTCTACCTTATGTAACTCTGTAATATCCTGGACAGTACCGACAGAACGCAAGGGTTTACCTTCTGTGTCGAAAAAAGATTCACAGGTTTCTCGCACAAATTTAATGCTGCCATCCTTCATTTGTAGTCGATGAACAATTTCGTAGGGAGATTGATTAATAAGCGAGTCGCTATAAGCTCTGTTGACCCTATCCCTGTCATCCGGATGAATGCCGTCTAGAAAGGCCTCGTAAGATGCCCCGAACTGCGCTTGATCTATTTCGAATATATTAAAAATTTCATCAGACCAGACCAGTGTATTGTCGATTAAATCGAGTTCCCAGCTACCAATTTTAGCTAAACGTTGTGCCTCTTTCAGTCGCGCTTCGCTACTCTCCAATTTTTTCTCATTAAGCCGACGCTCGGTAATATCAACACCAATCGAAGTCATGTAGGACATTTTCCCCTGGTCATCCAGTACTAACGAATTCACCCATTTGATTAACGCACGCCCATCGTTTTTGGTTACCCAGTAATTGGTGTAAGAGCCTGACAAGGCTTGAGGGTTCCTGGCCAGCGTTTCAAATGCATTTACGCGAATAGTTTCGGCATCTTCGGGTGGTAAGACAGTATCCCACGGAAACTTTCCTTTAACCTCGTCAAAAGTCAGGCCGCTAAGCTCTTCACTGGCCCGATTGAATTGAACGATCCTGCCTTCTTTATCCAGCACAACGATAAGAGCCCCGGCATAGTTTAGAAAACTATTAGCGAGTAGTTCTACATCTGGCGTGGAGTTAGACTTTGACACAAGTAACTTTCCCTTTTGCTGCTTTCAATCGGAACAGACTTAATAAAACCAGAAAACCAAATAAGAATATCGTGCGTATTTGATAACCTTTCTCAGTGATATAACGCGTGCGCATTAACCCGTATCAAATTAATCTAGATGAAGAGGTCAGAAAAATCATCCGACCTTCAGTATATTGCCCAAACTTCTCAACGCAGTATCTAATGTAGCCTCTCTGACCTCACCCCGATCACCCGAAAAAACATACTTCCTGGCAACCACCTGCTGTTTTGAGCCAATCCCAACCCAAACTGTGCCTACCGGCTTTTCTTCGCTACCACCACCCGGGCCAGCAACTCCGGTCACCGCAATAGCATAGTCGGCTGCGCTATGTTTCAAAGCTCCAGTGACCATGGCATTCACTACCGCTTCGCTGACTGCTCCGTAAGTTTCAATAACCGATTCTGGCACCGACAGCATATCGGTTTTGGCGGCATTGCTGTAAGTCACGAAACCCCGGTCAAACCAGTCGGAACTGCCTGCCAGGTCGGTCAGGGTTTTAGCGATTAACCCACCAGTACAGGATTCGGCGGTGCAGAGTTTTTCGCCGCGCCGAGATAACTGCGCAGCTATTTCTTTTACCCGTGTTGTTATACTGTCGGTCATAGCCTGATTATAAGCATAATTATTCCTGGAAACTGAATAGATTTTTGAAACCTTCTAATATATTAATACTATTGAATTTGTAGTTTTATTTAATTATATTTATCTATAAATTTACCCGACAATCCTCCCTGTAACTCACGAATCCCTAATTTCAAGTACAGGAGAAAGAAAATGTTTGAAGATCGCACAGGTCAAAAATTACCACCGGTATCATTTCGTACTCGTCGCAACCATGAATGGCTTGAAGTCACCACCGACGAGATATTCAAAGGCAAAACAGTCATTGTATTTTCACTACCGGGCGCATTTACTCCAACCTGTTCGTCGACTCACGTGCCTCGTTTTAATCAGCTGACGCCCGCGTTTAAAAAGCATGGTGTTGACGAAGTCATTTGTATCTCGGTAAATGACGCCTTCGTCATGAACGAATGGAAAGCTGGTCAAAATGCTGAAAACCTGACCTTTCTGCCCGATGGTAACGGTCACTTCACCGATGGCATGGGCATGCTGGTGGATAAGGAAGACCTGGGTTTTGGCAAACGCTCATGGCGCTACTCCATGCTGGTCAAGGATGGTGTTGTCGACAAGATGTTTATCGAGCCGAACCAGCCTGGTGACCCCTTCGAAGTCTCTGATGCCGATACCATGCTGGCGTACATCGCACCCAATGCAAAGAAGCCAGAAGATGTAACAATCTTTACTCGCGAAGGCTGCGAGTACTGTGTTCGTGCTAAAGGTTTATTGCGCGATGCTGGTCTGGAATTCGAAGAACTAGTGCTAAATCGTGATTACACAGAAGCAACAGTCCGCGCCGTATCCGGTATGTCGACGGTACCTCAGGTGTTTATTAACGGTGATCTCATCGGCGGTTCGGAAAGTCTCGAAGCCCACCTGAAGCAGGCTAAAGCGGCTTAATCGCAGCCCCAGAAAGGCGGCTCTTTTGAGGGCCGCGTTTCCGGCACAGTCAGACAATAGTGTATGCCGGGCCAAGGCTGCATTATAATAAACCGCTCGACCAACCTGATAATCCATCAAACCATGAACACCGAACTCCTATGCCCGGCCGGCACTCTGAAAAGCATGAACTACGCCTTCGCCTATGGTGCCGACGCGGTTTATGCGGGACAGCCACGTTACTCACTGCGTGTCCGCAACAATGAATTCAACAAAATGGAAAATCTCGCTGCCGCCATCGACATAGCACACAGGCAGCAAAAGCTATTTTACATCGCCAGCAATTTGTCGCCGCATAACAATAAGGTCCGTACCTATTTACGCGACATGCAGGAAGTCATCGACATGCGACCCGACGCGTTGATCATGTCGGATCCCGGATTGATTATGATGGTACGTGAGACCTGGCCGGAAATGCCTATACATCTCTCGGTTCAGGCTAATGCAGTCAACTATGCCTCGGTAAAATTCTGGCACAAAATGGGACTGACCCGAATTATCCTGTCTCGCGAATTATCACTCGATGAAATCGCCGAAATTCGTCAGGAATGCCCGGACATCGAACTCGAAACTTTCGTTCACGGAGCCTTATGTATCGCTTACTCGGGCCGTTGTCTACTATCCGGTTACATGACCCACCGTGATTCTAACCAGGGTGCCTGCACTAATTCCTGCCGCTGGAAATACGATGCCCATGAGGCAAGCGAAACCGCCGAAGGTAATATCGAAGCCAAAGACACGATATTCCTGTTACAGGAACAGGGGCGACCGGGAGAGTACATGCCCGCCTTCGAAGACGAGCATGGCACTTATATTATGAACTCGAAGGACTTACGCGCCATCCAGCATGTGCAACGACTGATCGATATCGGTATCGATTCACTCAAAATCGAAGGGCGCACCAAATCACATTTTTACGTTGCTCGCACCGCACAGCTGTACCGTCGTGCAATCGACGATGCTCACGCTGGTAAAGATTTTGATATGGGTTTGATGGATGAACTTGAAAGCCTGTCGAACAGGGGGTACACCGAAGGCTTTTATCGACGCCATGTGCCGAAAGAATTTCAGAATTACGAGAACGGTCATTCGGTATCAAACCGGCATCAGTTTGTTGGCGAAGTCACGTCGATTAACGATGATCAGAGCCTAAGCATCGAAGTGAAAAATCGTTTCGCAGTCGGCGATACGCTCGAACTCATGACGCCCGATGGCAATATCCAGTATCAACTCGACGAAATTCACCAGGAACGCAATGGGGAGTCGCTGGCAGTTGCTCCGGGTAGCGGACATCAGGTGCGGATTCCAGTGCCAGACAATATACCCCTGGATCATATCGATAGGGGCCTGTTATTACGCAGCCTGGACAAGGCTATCCAGACTTAAT
>JAOUJX010000587.1 GCA_029882955.1 Gammaproteobacteria bacterium | reverse complement strand
TAACGTCATTTCTACCCATTCGCCACTGCATGCATTGATAAGCCAGATCGGCGTAGGGATGCCCCAGGGTGGAAAGCTCCCAATCCAGCAGAGCGATAATCTTTGTAGAAGTTGGATGAAAAATCATATTATCCATCCTGAAGTCACCGTGTATCAGGCTGACTTCGCCACCGTCATCGGGCATGTTTGCGGGCAGCCATCCTATTAGATGATCCATGGCAGGGATGGTTTCGGTTTCGCTGGCTCGATATTGCTTGCTCCAGCGACTAATCTGGCGCTCGAAATAATTGCCGGGTCTGCCGTAGTCCTGTAGTCCCGCAGACTCGATATCGACATCATGAAGAGCGGCAAGTACGCGGCTCATTTCATCGTAAATAGCGCTTCTCTGGGCTGCATCGAGTTCGGGCAGGGTAGGGTCCCAGAAGGTTCTTCCCTGTTCGTAACTCATGATATAAAACAGGCTGCCGATCAGTTCGCGATCTTCACACAGATGCAGAGCTACCGGGACGGGAACATCACTTTGTTGCAATGCTTTTATCACGCGAAACTCCCGGTCTACCGCATGTGCAGATTTAAGCAACTCGCCGGCTGGTTGTCGGCGTAACACGTACTGTCCAGATTCTGCGGTAAGTAAATAAGTTGGATTAGACTGGCCATCCGGGAATTTCTCGGCGACTTTTAGAGCCTTGAAGCCGTTAACCTGTGATTCGAGATAACGGCCCAGGAGCCTGATATCAAGTGGCGAATGATCCATCAATTATACTTCTGAGTAACGCTCGATGATTAGTCGGCCTAATGCCATTTGGTGCACCTGATCAGGGCCATCGGCCTGGCGGCACCAACGAGCATAGTTAAATGCTTCGGCAAGAAAATAGTCGCTGGTTAGTCCGCCTGCGCCGTGCATCTGCATGCAGCGGTCAATTAGGGTCTGAACCATCATCGGTACACTGGTCTTGCAGGCGGCTATCATGTCGCGTGAGGCCTGGGCACCGACCAGATCCATCTGGTGGCAAGTTTTTTGTACCAGCAGTCGAGCCATTTCGATTTCAGAAAAACATCGGGAGATATCTTCGCGTACCGATTGGTGCCGACTTAAGTTGCGACCGAAGGTGCTTCGCTTTGTGACTCGCTGGCAGCTTAGTTCCAGCGCTCGTTGCGCAGCACCAATCAATCGCATGCAATGGTGCATACGACCCGGACCCAATCGACCCTGGGCAATTTCAAAACCACGGCCTTCGCCTAATAGCAAATTGGCAGCAGGTACTCGCACATTGTTAAAGACGAGCTCGGCGTGCCCTATCGGAGCATCGTCATAGCCGAGCGTGGTGAGGGGGCGTATTAGTTCTACTCCCGGTGTATCTTTTGGAACGAGTATTTGTGACTGCTGTTTATGCCTGTCAGGGTTATCGGGGTCAGATTTTCCCATCACAATAATGATTTTTGTACGTTCGTACATGGCCCCGGTGATAAACCATTTACGGCCGTTTAATAGCCATTCGTCACCATCGCGAACCATACTCAGTTCGATATTGGTTGCATCGCTAGAGGCAACCTGAGGCTCGGTCATCGCGTAGGATGATCGAATCTCTCCT
>JAOUJX010000248.1 GCA_029882955.1 Gammaproteobacteria bacterium | reverse complement strand
CTCAAACGAAAACGTCGAATTTCGGGCAACGACTGCAAAAAGAGTCCGATCTACTTTTGCCAACTTTGTTAAAGAGGTGGTCGTAATGAAATTCGGCTGTATTTGTAATATCACCCACTGGAACCCCAAACCTTATACCCAAATTATCGATGAGGTTCGTGACGTGCCCGGAGAGAGTTCTATACCCAACCTGCGGAAAACTTCATCTGTCGGCATCGATTACGACTGTTTTAGCAGCGTCGCCCCTGGAGCTTACCGACTGATTTAGAGGTGATCGTTTGCAATGAAAATATCAGCGACATTATTAATCACCTGTTTATTATCATTCACTGCCCTGTCAGAAGAGCGTCCGAAGCATCATACCTCCGACGGATTTCAAAATTTCCCCCAGACTCCACCCGCACCTTCATTGGGACCAGGTTTTTATCTGAACAGAATATGGTCTTCTTTTTTTACTCCCGAAGTTCCAGTAAGCCATATCCTGCCTAAGGAGGAAGCATTGAATCAGTTTCGGGAGCTAAAGGATAAAAACAGCCTGACCTGGATAGGACAGTCCACTTTTCTGATAAAAATAGAGGGTAAGACAATTTTAACAGATCCATATTTTTCTGATTATGCCGGGCCCTATTCAATCGGCCCGAGACGGTTTGCCAAACCTGGTATCAGCAGAAATAATTTACCCTCGATAGATATCATGCTGATTTCTCATAATCATTATGACCATCTGGATGAAGAATTTATCGAAGCGCTTGAGGGTAAAGAAAATATACATGTCCTGGCTCCACTCAAACTAAAGAGCTTTTTTACCGAAAGAGGATATTCACAGGTACATGAACTTGACTGGAATGAAAGTATTTCTATTTTTGGCTTTCAAATAACCTCACTTCCGACAGTCCATTTTTCAGGAAGAGGGTTATCGGACAATAACAAAACACTATGGTGTTCCTGGGCTCTAGTCACCCCCTCCGGCAAGTATTATTTTGCTGGAGATACTGCCTATTCACCCACAATATTTAAACAGATAGGTACAAAATTTGGTTCTTTTGATTTAGCCATGCTCACTATCGGGACTTACGGAAACAGGAAATATGGTGTTAACAATCATACCACTCCGGAAGAGGCCATTGATATAGGTGCAGAATTGGGTGCCAATATCCTGGTAGGAATGCATTGGGGTACCATCGATTTGTCAGATGAAGACCCGTGGGAGCCCCCAAAAAGGTTTCAATCTGCAGCTGAACAGGCAGGGTTATCTGCAGAGCAGGTCTGGTTAATGAAGATTGGGGAAACTCGTCTTCTACCCGTTACTGCCGATCATAACGAAAATTTCTCTGATAATTAAACGCTAATCCGGATTATAGCCTTATAGCAAAAGCAATTTAAAAATGAAGACTTCAATCTATCCGCACGGAGATGCTTTACTATGAAAAATAAAATTATCTGGTTGAGGGTAAGTTACTGGACGGGTGCATTCGCAGATGGTTTTGCCACCTATCTCATGTTATTCCCGAAGATTGCACATGGAGTCGAGTACCGATATGCACTGGGGCTAGGTGCTGCGCTGATGCTTGGCTGGACATTTTTGTTGATCTGGGCAGATAGAAAACCGCTGGAACGAAAAGGAGTTCTCTTACTCACCGCCTTTCCAGTGATTTCAGGGATATTTATTGCCGAGCTTTACGCTGTTTATAGTGAACTTATTTCCGTAGAAAATATGCTACCAACCGGGACGTTTCTGATACTACTGGTAATACTGTTCAGTTTCAGTTACTTCAACGCAAGGAATGCCACGGATTAGGTCGGACGTAATTACTGAAAGTATTATTAGTATTTTTGTTAGCATCGACCAGTCATATTCCACTTTAAAAAGTCAACTGATAGACGGGACAGGAGAGGGGACGATACCCCCTTTATTATTACTACCTGATTCTATAATCCAAATAATAAATTAAACTGCAAAGAATCTATGTCATCACGAATGACATATTCGACACGCAGCGCCGTGTTCGCATTCATGGCGAAAGATGCGCCCGCTCCGAACATCAAACCATTATCATCGCCAATATCCATACCTATTCTTGCCAGCCAGCCAAAATTCGCGCTAATGAGTCCATCAACTACGTAGGTACCCCAGATTCCATCGCTATCACGATTGTAGCCATAATCCATATAGCCAAATTCCAGCGAACTATTAACGCCATCCATGACATTGACCTGATCCAGCTCATAGGCACCAAATAGCTGGTAACCGGTTTCGTCACCACCAGGCCCGCTGACAGAGTTATCAGATATTCCCACTCCGATAGAAAACCTGTTTTTGTCTAATATAGGCTGTGATTCAGCTGCCGTGGCAGTTGTAGTAGTGCCACCAAGAATTAAGCTAAAGATGATAGCAGTCAGATATCGATGAATCCCGGGTATCATTTTGGTGCTCCTGTTTTTGCTCTATAAAAAGTGCCGCCAGCTAAGTCTGAGTCTACGCAGCGTTCAAGTCAAATAATTACCAAAGTTTTAGCGCCCAGATTGCATTACTTACGCACATCCTTAATACACATAGTCTTGCCATCTTTTCTCATTTCAACTTCAAATAACTCAGTGACTCTGATTAAATCACCGAGCTTTTTATAACCATAGTTGATTGAGGAAAAAGAACTATTGTTAGAGATATAAGAGCCTACTTTGCTCATATCCGCCCAGCCATCGTCATCCGATGTTTGCTCCACGGCCGTTCTCAGCAACCTCACGAGCGAAGTGTCCCCCCTTAGACCTTTCTTACTTTTCTTTGCTGACTGTTTAGGAGCGTCCGTTTTATCTTCTTCGCTAGAAACAAGATTCTCTGTATAAATAAATGGTGAGCACGCATCTACAAATGGCTGCGGCGTCTTTTTTTCTCCAAATCCATAAACCGGCAGACCGCTTTCCAGTATTCTTAATACCAGTGGGGTGAAATCGCTATCGCTGGTCATCAAAGCAAAAGCGTCGACTGTCTTACTGTATAGCAGATCCATCGCATCGATAATCATCGCGGCATCTGTCGCATTTTTACCCTTTGTATAGGCAAACTGCTGCATCGGTCTTATCGCATGAGGGTGCAATCTACCGATCCAGCCTGACAGCGAAGGATTATTCCAGTCCCCATGCGCATGACGGACATTAACCATGCCATATTTGGCCAGTTCTTCGAGCACGCCTTCGATTGAATTATGACTAACATTATCGCAATCGATCAACAACGCTATTCTTTTTTCTTCAGACACTTTTCGATTCCTTAAAATATCGATCCCAGCTTTCTCGTAATTGTTCGGAAAGCTTTAAGACATCGAACGGTTTACTAATCACGTCTATAACACCCATGGTTTTCAATTCTTCTACTTCCTGCACCTGAATCTTGGCAGTCATAAACATCGCGGGGATTTCTTTTAGTTGAGAAATTTCTCTTAGCGCAGTGAGCGTTTCAGGACCATCCATTCCCGGCATCATGACATCGAGTAAAAACAGGTCGGGGGAAAACGCCTGCGCGCATTCGAGAGCTTCCTGACCCGAGGCACATATCTTCACTTCGAAATTACCAATTTTTTCCAGAGCGACTTTCGTGACTGCCCGAATATCAGGTTCATCTTCAACATATAAGATACGTCTCAGCTCAGACATTATCCATTCTCAATTCTTTAATGATTCTTTAATCACTTTCATCAGCTCATCATTACTAGAACGATGTTTAGCCAAAACCGCATTCACTCTTCTGGCATCTTCAGCCGAAACATCGAGCGCCGAGAAAATAACGACCTCCGGGGGTGTTACCTGGGATTCGAGCAATTCTAGTAATTCTAGACCAGAGCCGTCCGGCAAACCGATATCCAGTATTATCAGGTCAAATGTTTTCTTTTTCATCATTTCTCTGGCGGCTTCCAGCGTTACCGCCCATTCCAGCTCACACAGACCCTTAAGGGTAAATTTTACGATATGATGTATGTCGGATTCGTCCTCAACATGCAACACTCTCGGTAAACCGCTATCGCTTTTAGAAACGCTAGCCACTGCAGCAATTAGTCTGTTCTGATCAATCGGTTTTTGCAACCAGTCGACAACGCTCACCGCCCCCCCGTTTAATTCTTTTTTTGTCTCATTGGCACTTGCTGACACCACAATAACCGGTAAATTTTGTGTTTCAGCCTCACGACGTAAGCTGGCAAGAAGACTAACACCGTCCTCTTTTGGCAAGATAATATCAAGCGTCATTAATTTATAAACAGCCCCCCTTTCCGCCAGTAATTGGCGCGCCTGCTCTGCGCTATAGGCTATATCGGAGTCATAGCCGGACTCGGCCAGCATACGTTGTAATAAAGCGGCCACGTCAGCATCGTCTTCCACGATCAGAATACAGGGTGCACCATCACTAAGTTGACTGCGTTTTGGTTCATTAGACTGGGCGCTCTCCGTGCTGAGAAATTCGGGCAACTCGAAATAAAAAATACTCCCGATACCTTCGTGACTTATATAGTCCAGATAACCATCATGACGTTCAATGATCCCTCGGGATATGGCCAAACCAAGGCCCGTGCCACCCTTTTGACGGGTATCGGAGGAGTCTGATTGAGAAAATCTCTGGAAAATATTATCCCTGAAATCTTTCGCTATGCCGGAGCCACTATCTGAGACAGACACCCGTACCCTGCCTTTTTCGGGACGCGCAAGGCTCACTTCTACCGTTGACCCTTCGGGAGAAAATTTAGCCGCATTAGACAGCAGATTCCCCATGACTTGCATTAAACGGTCTTTATCGGCGTACACCCAGCCATCTTCCGCTCTTTGTTTCATAGAAAACCTGACACCCTGTTCCTCACCATAGCCAGCATGTTCGGCGAGGGCCTGTTTTAAAAAAGGCACGATATTCAGGTTCTGGAAATCCAGCCTGATACTGTCGGACTCAATCTTCTGTATATCCAGGATATCGTTAATCAACAGCAATAATCTTTCCGTATTGTTGTAGGCGATGACAATCATGTCTTTCGCTTCCGGAGGCAACTCCCCCACTACATCCTCCTTTACCAGGCCTAACGAGCCACGAATTGAGGTCAGGGGGGTACGTAGTTCATGGCTCACCGTCGAAATAAATTCAGCTTTCATTTGCTCCATACGTTTCCGTTCGGTGATATCGTGATTGATAGTACCAATGCCGAGGACTTTGCCGGTCGCCGAGGTCACCGGGAAGCGCGTGCTAATAACCGTTCGAGTATTGCCGTCTGGATACCAAAGATCAGCTTCCCTGGATAGTATTTCGCCGCTCTCGATAACCTGACGATCCAGCTTTTCAAATTCTGCTGCCTGCTGTTCGGAATAAATTTCATGAACATTTTTCCCAACCACATCTTCATAGGTCATATGTGTCCATTCTTCGAACCGTTTATTGATAAAAAGGAAGCGCCCCTGTAAATCCTTTAAGGTAATGAACTCGGGTAAATTATCTGCCAACGCTCGGAACTGATTATTACTCCGATCCAGATCGATTTGCGCCAGTTTGCGCTCTGTAATATCCCAGTTTACACCGACAAATCGAGTCGCCTGATTGCTTTCGTCGTAAAGGACAATACCGTTTGAGTCAACATGGCGAACTTCTCCGTCCGGCCTGACAATACGTATTTCCTTACCACCCTCGATAACGCCGTTTAGCATATTTGATATCGCTGACTTAACAACAGGTAAATCCTCTGGATGAACGCCAGCCTTCCATTTCTCGTAAGTCATTGGTTCGCCCCGTGGTAATCCGAAAATCTCGTACATTTGATTATCCCAGGTTATTTCATTGGTTTTCAGATCCCAGTCCCATACGCCCATCGAAACAATTATATTCGCCAGTTCGAGACGTTGATTGAGTTCAACCAGTTGTTTTTTATGTCTCTTTAGCGCCAGTTCAGCCTGCTTCAGTTCGGTAATTTCGGTTTCGGTTCCAATCCAGCCTCCATTGGGCAGTTTTACATTGCGAATATCCAGGTAACTGCCATTCGGACGCTTACGTTCGTATTTATAAGATTCTTTGGCATTTCGTCGAAAATTCAGCCAATAATCAACTTCTTCATCAACACTATCTCGTGTGTCGTAGAGCTCACCATGCTCGTACTGATATCTCACAATAGACTCCAGACTCGTGCCAGGTGAAAGAAAGTCTTTCGGCAATCCCATTAATCTGGCTGATGTTTGATTAGCTATTACTATTTTTAAATTCGAATCAAACAGATGAACACCCAGATCCATGTTCTCAATCAGGGTCTCTAACAACTTCTTCTGGTTTTCAACTTCTACTTCTGCACTTTTCCTTTGCGATATATCGATGTCTATTCCACCGGTGCCTAAGATCT
>JAOUJX010000249.1 GCA_029882955.1 Gammaproteobacteria bacterium | reverse complement strand
TACTGGGGGCATAGCCTTAATCCTGCTATTAGTGACCAAGCACTGGTCGATCAGTGGAAACGTGATTTACAGCAACAACAGGTGCGTCTAAAGCATATCCAGGAAGAATCAGATGCAAACGTAGATGCCATGTCGTCGAGGCTAGGGTTGTTGCAGGCCCATGTTATGCGCCTTGACGCACTTGGTCGAAAACTGATTAACATGGCTAAAATCGATCAGAGCGAATTCGATTTCGATAACACGCCGGCTCTGGGCGGCCCAGAAACGACTTCGCAGAAAGCCTCTCAGCCTAAGGAGCTGTCACAGGCGATTGAACAGCTGAGCTTCGAACTCGACAATCGCGAGAGCCAGTTATTAGTGCTGGAAAATTTTGTTATGAATGAAAACCTGCAAAAAGAAGTTCAGCCCAGTGGACGACCAATCACCAAAGGCTGGTTATCGTCTTATTATGGCATGCGCACCCACCCTATATCGGGTCGAAAGGAAATGCACAAAGGAATTGATTTCGCAGCAAAACTGGGTGGCGATGTTATTGCTGTTGCCAAAGGTGTCGTCACCTATTCGGGCAAGCGCTGGGGCTATGGCTATGTCATAGATATAGCTCATGGCAATGGATACACCACGCGATACGCTCATAATTCAAAATTGCTGGTATCAGTTGGAGATACGGTCGAGAAAGGATTCCGTATCGCAGAGATAGGAACATCTGGCCGCTCTACAGGGCCTCATGTGCATTTTGAAGTGTTAAAAAATGGACGGCAGATGAATCCAACGAAATTTATTAACGCGTCGAATTGATCGATTATTATCATATAATAACGATCAAACTTGCTTTTATAGCAGTAGCCCCCACCTCCATTAACCCCTGATCTGTTTAGCCGGTCGTAGCCTGATGTTGTCAAAAATTACTCGTAAAATATTCGGTAGTCGTAATGACCGAATTATTAAAAAACTCACTCAACGTGTTGCTAGCATTAATCAGCTTGAAGAATCTATGCAGGCATTGAATGATGAGCAACTGAGCCAGAAAACTGGCGAGCTTAAACAAAGGTTCGAATCAGGCGAGAGCCTCGAACAATTACTGAATGAAGCATTTGCGGTTTGCCGTGAAGCTTCGGTTCGCGTGCTTGGCATGCGTCACTACGACGTTCAGCTAGTCGGCGCAATGATTTTGAATAATAATCAAATCACCGAAATGCGGACGGGTGAGGGTAAGACTCTGGTCGCGACCCTGGCCGCTTATTTGAACGCGCTCAGTGGAAAGGGTGTACATATTGTGACGGTAAATGATTATCTCGCGGAGCGGGATGCAGCATGGATGGGGCAACTGTATAATTTCCTGGGTTTAACTGTCGGTGTTGTACTCAGCACCATGGACTATGACGCCAAGCGAGAAGCTTATAAAGCGGACATAACCTACGGGACCAACAACCAGTTTGGTTTTGATTATATGCACGACAATTTGAGTTTTACTCTGGAAGAACGGGTACAGCGGGAGCTCAATTTTGCGATTGTGGATGAAGTCGACTCGATACTTATCGATGAAGCCAGGACGCCATTAATCATTTCTGGTCAGGCTAGTGATAGCTCCGATCTATATACCCGAATAAATCAGGTGATTCCCCGATTGTCAAAGGTGGAAGTCGAGGAAGGCCCCGGCGATTACAGTATTGATGAAAAGTCCAAGCAGGCTTTCTTAACAGAACAGGGTCACGATACAGCAGAGAGTCTGCTCACTGAGATCGGTTTGTTAACCGAGGGTGAAAGTCTCTACGATGCAGCTAATATTGCCCTGATACATCATCTGAATGCGGCATTGCGTGCGCACGCTATTTATACCCGCGATGTAGACTATATTGTGCAGGACGGGCAGATCGTTATTGTTGATGAATTTACCGGTCGCACTATGCCTGGCCGACGTTGGTCGGAAGGTCTGCATCAGGCAATCGAAGCCAAGGAAGGGGTTAGTATTCAGCATGAGAATCAAACCGTAGCCTCCATTACTTTTCAAAATTATTTTCGACTTTATAACAAGCTCTCGGGTATGACCGGTACAGCTGATACTGAAGCGTTTGAATTCCAGCAAATTTATGGTCTCGAGGTTGTTGTAGTACCTACTAATAAACCCATGATCCGGGATGATATGGGAGATCTTATTTATCTGACGGTTCGAGAGAAATACGAATCCATTATTGAGGATGTTGAGGATTGTGTTAAGAGGGGGCAGCCTGTTCTGGTGGGTACTACCTCAGTTGAAGCTTCTGAACTTTTGGCAGGGCTACTGGATAAGCGCAAGATCAAGCACCAGATATTAAACGCCAAACAACACGAGCGTGAAGCCAGGATTATCGCTGACGCTGGTATTCCTGGAACAGTGACCATCGCTACCAATATGGCGGGGCGTGGAACCGACATCGTACTGGGCGGTAACCTGGAAGTTGATTTAAAAGAAATTCCTGAGGATCAGCTTGATAAAAGAGCGCAACTGAAAACTGAGTGGCAGGAACGGCACAATAAAGTGCTGGAGGCCGGTGGCTTGCATATCATTGGCACTGAACGGCACGAATCTCGTCGTATCGACAACCAGTTGCGCGGTCGTTCCGGTCGACAGGGCGATCCAGGTTCAACTCGTTTTTATCTTTCTATGGAAGATAGTTTGATGCGTATATTTGCATCCGAGCGTGTTGCCGGGCTCATGCAGAAGCTGGGCATGGAAGAGGGCGAGGCAATAGAACATCCCTGGGTGAGTAAGGCTATCGAAAACGCGCAACGTAAGGTCGAAGCACATAACTTCGATATTCGTAAACAACTACTCCAGTATGATGATGTGGCTAACGATCAGCGTAAGGTCATTTACCAGCAACGCGATGATTTATTACGTTCCGATAGCATTTCAGATGCCGTCAAGAATATGCGCATCGATGTAATTGAAGGACTTTTCCGCTCTCATATTCCGGCTAACAGCATCGATGAACAATGGCAGGTCGAGGAACTGGAGCAGGCCCTGGTCAACGAATTCGGCGTGGAGTTGCCCATCCAACGCTGGATTGAAAGTGATGACGAATTAACAGATGAGTCTATTCTAGCGCGGATTATCGAGCAATTTGAACAGGCCTATGCTGAGAAGGTAACTATTCTAGGTGACGAGTTAATCAGTCGTTATGAAAAAGAATTAATGCTAATCATTCTCGACAGGCACTGGAAGGAGCATCTAGCAGCTATGGATTATCTGCGCCAGGGGATCGGACTGCGTGGATATGCTCAGAAAAATCCTGTGCAGGAATTTAAGCGAGAGTCATTCGAAATGTTTACCGACATGTTAGAGGGTATCAAATTCGAGGCGATTCAGGCTTTGACAAGGGTACAGATCAGAAGCGAATCCGAAGTCGAAGCTTTAGAGCAAAGTCATGCAGATAATCAGTCAGTAACAATGGAGCACGCTGCAGCTGATAGTCCTCTCCAGGCAGAAGAAGAAACAGCCGATCATCATCAGCCCTTTGTGCGCAAGGAGAAAAAAGTCGGACGTAATGAACCCTGTTGGTGTGGATCAGGGAAAAAATTCAAGCAGTGTCATGGAAAGTTAAACTAAATTTTCATAGAACCGGAATTTAAATTATGCCTGTAGGTTTGAAAGTACCTGAAAAGCTCCTGCCAATTGCTGGAGTACGTCTTGCAGCGATTCATAGTGGCATTAAGTCGAATTCCGAAATTAAGGATTTGGTTCTTATCGAAATGAACGAACCCGCTAATTGTGCGACGGTTTTCACTACTAATAAGTTTTGTGCTGCTCCGGTAGTAGTGGCACGAGAGCACCTGGCGGAAAATCCATCCCCGAGATATTTGTTAATCAATTCTGGCAATGCTAATGCTGGTACCGGTGAATCCGGATACCAGAATGCGATAGAGTCCTGTCGCCAGCTAGCGGATTTACAGGGGCTAGACAGGAATTCAGTATTACCATTTTCTACAGGCGTCATTGCCGCAGAGCTACCCGTTGAGAAAATAAGTCAGGCGCTGCCAGCTTTAATCGGCAACCTGAACTCCGATGCCTGGCTGTCTGCCGCAGAAGGCATAATGACTACCGATACGTTGCCCAAGGCTTTTAGTCGTGAAATCATCATAGATGGTGCGGCGGTCTCTATCACCGGAATTGCCAAAGGCTCAGGTATGATCAAGCCGGATATGGCTACCATGCTGTCTTATCTGGCGACCGATGCCAGGATCGATTCCGTAGTGCTGGATAATTATTTAAAACAGGCGGTGGAAGTTTCTTTTAACTCGATAACAGTTGATGGTGATACCTCGACAAATGACGCCTGCGTTTTGATAGCAACGGGGGAATCGGGAGTTAGTATCCCGGAGAATCATCCGGTATTTTCGCAAGCACTAAACGAACTATTTCAGCAGTTGGCTCAATCGATTATTCGTGATGCTGAAGGTGCGACCAAGTTTGTCGAGATCGAAGTAACTGGGGCTGATTCAAGCGAAGATGCCAGAGAGGTTGCTTATACCGTTGCACACTCACCATTGGTTAAGACGGCCCTGTTTGCTTCAGATCCTAACTGGGGGCGAATTTTGGCAGCGATCGGCCGGGCCAGGGTAGCTTCGCTCGATGTTGGTCTAATCAACCTTTATCTGGGTGATATCTGTCTGTTAAAAAACGGATTACCTGACCCAAACTATGATGAGGTAATGGGTCAGGAGGAAATGAATAAAGAAGAAATAAAAATAATCATTAATCTTGGTGAAGGATCTTCAGGGGCCAGGATATGGACTTCGGACCTGTCATACGATTACGTCAAGATCAACGCTGAGTATCGAAGCTGAAAGGGGTTAGTGGTAGTGGGCGAGAGCAATTCCACAGAAGGCTTCATACATGTGGTCGCAGCTATCATCTGGCATCCGCTCGAAGAAGATAAAATTCTAATTTCGCGTCGTAAAAAAGGAACTCATCTGGAGAACTACTGGGAGCTTCCGGGAGGCAAGCTCGAAGCGGGAGAGTCTCGGTTAGAGGGGCTACGACGGGAGCTTGGCGAAGAGTTAAATCTCATCCTTATCAAAGCGAGCCCATTTAAGCAGGTTGAGCATCAGTACAACGACCGGAATATTTTTCTCGATGTCTGGGTTGTAGAAAACTTTAGTGGCGAGTTGCATGGTCGAGAAAGGCAGGAGATCCGCTGGATTTCGATCAACGAGATCGACAACTATCAGTTTCCCGATGCCGACCTACCAATCTTCGAAGCTATAAGGAACAACGCGACAGCATAAACGGTACGTTTGTTTTCACCTGCGTGGGGACTGAATCTATAGGAAAGGGATCGAGAAAGCGAACCGAATAACGATGCTTGCCAGCACTAATTTCCGGATATATCTTTTCATCTACAGGGATGCTAATACGTAATAACTGGTTGGCCTGTTGAGGATCCAGTGATTGTTGAAAAAAGCCGTTTTCAGCTATCTCCGGTTTTGGCATCGCACTGTCTCGAATGGCATTAAGAATCAGGTCTATGACGGTTTCTAACACGATATAGGGAGCCGCCCAGCGTCTTAAATCGACTTCCCTTTGTTCATAGGATTGATTAAGCCAGAACCTTAATTCGGGTAAATCAAAATCACAGTTACCACCAGGAATCGAAGTACGTTGCCTTATCGATAGCAGGAAGTCGATACGTTTTAAATGTTCGCCGAGTTTACCGGAAAGCTGGAGAATTCTTTCCCGGGCGTTTTTTTGCTTGCTAAGGATTAGCTCCAGTTTGGCCGTATCGACCCCCTCGTGTGTCGACAGTGATTTAAGGGCGATACTTTGCCTTTCCAGTTCTTTCAATAACTCCTGTTTTAAATCGCCGCGTTCGAGTAATGTGGTTAGTTCGAGTATAGTGAGGAGAGCTGAATAGCCGCTCCAGCCGCCTTTCAGTGCGAGAAAATAATGAAAGCGTTTCATTAACGTCTCAACCCGCAGGCATGTGCGGATACGCTCATTTAATGGCTGTTCAAATATATGTTGCCTAACCGACATTTTCTTTGTTATAGGTTAAATTGGCGCCGATTATAACTGATTTGATGCGGAAATTTTCAGGTATTGTTGATGGAGTTGATTAATTTGCGGGGCAAGGTCCTCGTTGTTATTGTTGTAAATGAAATCATCAGCTAATGCTAGCCTTTCTGAATTCGACCATTGTTGATCCAGCATTTTATTGGCCAGGCTTTCATCGATGTTATCTCTCTCGACTAATCGCCCAAGTTGGTTTTCTCTAGAACAATCCACTACCAGTGCCCTGTCGATTAACGAAGTAAATTTCGACTCGAACAGTAGCGGCACAACTAGAACCACATAAGGCGCTCTGACATGTTGACGC
>JAOUJX010000247.1 GCA_029882955.1 Gammaproteobacteria bacterium | reverse complement strand
TATTATTGTCGATGGATTCGATTTGGTTAGAGTGGACTTCGGTGGTCCCTGAAGATGGCGCATCAATACCCGTTTGTATACTTTGACAGCTCGATAAAAAGCTGACGAGAATAAACGGAATTAATAGTAGTTTTGTGTGACGGATCGTTAGGAGCCGGTTCATTATCATTAGGATAGTATGCGCTTAACCGCTAAAATAAGTCATTGTACCGGTCATAACACAAGTTTCAAATGCGAATTTATCGACTTTACCGAGCCAAACAACGCTATTCGAGCATGGCCGAGTGGTACCAGACTCCTTTGGGAGAATTTCTGTTCGACGAATTGCAGGAAAAGCTCGAGCCCACTCTGACCACTACTTTCGGTTATTACTCTTTGCAAATCGGCTGCCTTAACGAATCGCAACAACTGTTAAAGGCTTGCCGTATAAAGCATCAGTTTACGCTCGATAAGTTAAATCAAACCGTTGACCTGAGGGCCCAGTCATCCCAGTTGCCAATCGCGAATGACAGTGTTGATCTGGTCGTGTTAATGCATCATTTGTCGAATAACGAAGCGCCGCATGCTCTGCTTCGGGAGGTATCCCGCATCCTGATTCCGCAGGGGAGGCTGATTATCATCGATTTTAATCCCCTGTCCCTGTGGGGCGTTCGGCATTTCTTTCAGTCGTGGCTCGAACAGCTGCCCTGGTCGGGTCATTTTTATACCGCCAGGCGCTTAACCGACTGGATGCAATTGCTGGGTTTTGAACGGCAAAATTATTTGAAAGTCGGGTATTTACCGCCATTGCAGAAACCAGGCGTTCTGCGCCATTTATCCTGGCTCGAAAAAGGCATGAGAAACTGGTTGAAATTTTCATCAGCCCTCAATGTGCTGATTTATAATAAAAACATTGTACCTGTTACCCCGGTTCGACATCGATGGGTGCGACAGAAAATAATGTCTGGTAAGGTTGCGCCCCCGAGCGTTGGCCGTGATATGAAATACAATAAGAAAATATGAGTAATAAAAAAGTGGTGATCTATACCGATGGCGCCTGCCGCGGTAACCCGGGACCCGGTGGATGGGGTGTTTATATGAGCTATCAGGGTAACGATAAGACCTTGCATGGCTTTGAGGCCGAAACGACCAATAATCGCATGGAATTAACCGCAGCCATAGAAGCATTAAAAGTTTTAAAACGAGCTTGTGATGTCGAATTAAATACCGACTCAAAATATGTCATGCAGGGTATTAACGAGTGGATTGACAACTGGAAAAAAAATAACTGGAAAACCTCTGCCAGAAAAAACGTTAAGAATATCGACCTGTGGCAGGCGTTGGATAGAGAATCAGCTCGACACCGCATCAACTGGCTCTGGGTGAAGGGTCACTCGGGGGTTCACGGTAACGAAATAGCTGATCAACTGGCTAATCAGGCAATCGACCAGGCTTTGGAGAATTCATGAGACAAATTGTACTCGACACCGAAACCACTGGCCTGGAAACCAGTCAGGGGCATCGTATTATTGAAATCGGCTGTGTCGAATTAATCGACCGCCGGGTCACAGAAAATCACTGGCATCACTATATCAACCCGGAGCGCGAAATCGATGCAGGTGCCTATGATGTCCATGGTATCAGTAATGAGTTTTTGCAGGATAAGCCTTTATTTGAAGATATTGCCGACGAGTTCCTCGATTACATTAAAGGCGCCGAACTGGTCATACATAACGCTGCGTTTGATGTTGGCTTTCTTAACTACGAGTTAAGTCTGCTCGATGGCGACAGCAAAACGGTAGAAGCGCATAGTTCGATACTCGATACGCTGAAAATGGCTCGACAGAAACATCCGGGGCAGAAAAATAATCTGGACGCCCTTTGTAATCGCTATGAGATCGATAATAGCCATCGTAGTGTGCATGGCGCACTACTCGATGCCCGCATTCTTGCCGACGTATACCTGATCATGACGGGGGGGCAGACATCGCTGGGACTCGAGCAGGCGGAAGCTGAGGTCAATTTGGGTGACGGCCTGATCAATGTTGCCGGTGTCAGCAGTGGCCCATTACCCGTATGGAGCGGTTCTGAAAGTAGTGAGCGGGCGCATGAGGACTATCTGTCGTTTCTGCGCGAAGTCAGTGATGAGCCAGTCTGGCAGTAAGCATTTTGATCTAATTCAGCCGTGTTTCATCATGCGTTCTTTGTCACGCTTCCAGTCACGGTCTTTTTCAGTTGCTCTTTTATCGTGATGTTTCTTACCCTTGGCCAGACCAAGTTTAAGCTTTGCACGACCACGACTCCAGTAGGCTGACAGCGCCACCAATGTATAACCCTTACGTTCTACCATACCCGTCAGCCGGTCTATTTCGCTACGATGGGCGAGGAGTTTGCGCGTGCGCGTGGCGTTGGGCTTGATATGTGTAGAGGCGGTATTTAACGGGCTGATATGCGCGCCGATGATCGACAGCTCACCATTTTTTACCTGAACATAACTTTCCTTTAATTGCAGATTTTTTTCGCGCAGGCTTTTCACTTCCCAACCTTCCAGCACCATACCGACTTCCAGCTCATCCTCGATGGTATAATCGTGGCGTGCGACACGATTCTGGGCGATGGTATTATCGCTGGATTTTGATTTTTTCTTTTTCGCCATGTCTGTAGATAAGTAATAAGGCTTAAATGGGCGACCATTCTCGGTTTAATTGAAGCGGGAAACAAGCGAATAGCGCAGAGTTTTGCAAAAAGCTGTCCTCAATTTAGGTGGTTAAAGGTAATTGTTTTTATTTGCCAAATGCTAGCTATTACATTATGTTTGATCGCATCAGGCGATGATGGCGCAGATCAGAAGGCCTGAAAATATTAATAATTAAATCAATATCCGGAGGAAAGCATGCATAAGAATACCCGCCGTAACTTTCTAAAATTATCAGCAGCAGGTCTCGCTATAGGGTTGCCTGGCTTAAGTTTTGGTGCCACATTCCCAGCGCGAAATATGGAAGTGTTTATCCCGACTCGTGCCGGTGGTGGCGCGGATCGTAATTTCCGAAGTTTTGCCGGCGTATGGAAAAACCATCTAGATGTCGACCTCGAACCCGCTTTTTACCCTGGGGCGGCTGGACGAGTCGGCTACGAAACCTATATGGGTAAAGCCAGCGACGACTGCCATGACCTGATTTTTGGCAATATGGGACCCGAAGTGCTGAACTGGGTGGTTAAACCACCGACTTCTTTTTCGGTTGACGATTATTTTTATTTCCTGATGGTTGACGCCGACCCGGGCTGTGTATTTATCAGTGAGAAAAGTTCGATGAAGACATTGGAGGATGTCATCGCCGAAGGTAAGAAGCGTACTTTAACCATCGCTACCAGCCGTCTCGCTCACCCGGCTTCATTGGGTATGCTGGTATTGGCCAATAAAATGGGCATGAAAGTAAACCTGATTCCGATGTCTGGAGGAAAAAATACACGTAACGGTGTATTGACCGGTGAAGTCGATCTGGGAGTTCTGCCTGCCACTACAGTGATGGGCAAGAAAGGTATTAAAATATTAGGTTTATTCGATGAGAAAAACCTGGTACCGGAAAAAATGGCGGGGGCAACCTTAATCAATACTGAGTACAAGCTGGGTATCCCACCAATAGCCGCCGGTGCGCGGGCGTTCGGTATAAAGAAAGCCGCTGCCGACAAGTATCCTGATCGGTTTGAAAAGCTGGTCGAGACCGGCATGAAGGTATTTAAGGATCCAGACTACAAAGTAGCGGTGAAAAAAGCCAAGGCACCCTGGGCGTTTATAGTCGCTGGCGGCGTTAATGAATGCCGGGATTATGTTGGTAATATTACCCGGATAGGTAAGGAGTATAGTGGCTTGCTCAAGGGCTAGCACCAGACTGTTAATTGTTTGAATTCCGTTCCCGGTCATTGGTACCGGGAACGGTTACTTTAATAGCCGACTAATTCCGGAGATTAGTTTGAATAACGATCCTCAGTCAAAGCCACGCAACATATTACCCGATTGCATTATTCCCGCGATCGCATTTGCCTTCACCGTTTATTATCTGACCACGATTACAGAAGTGCCATGGATATCCCAGGCCAGTGCATTTGTGGTCAGCGGTCTGCTTATGCTGTCCATCCTGGCCTTCGCGGTCCGAACTGTCTGGCGCATACGCCAACATCGAGAAACCTGCCAGCTGAGCGGGGCATTTGAAAGTCTACTCGGCGACATTCCGACCATGCTTAAGCGAGTGGCATTACTGCTACTGTCCATCGCTTTTATCTGGGTCATCGACAATCTGGGGTTTACCCTGTCTACTTTCATCTTTGTTTTCCTGGGCATTTTATTATTGTCATCCGTAGAGAACTGGAGAAATGCACTGAAGGTATCTTTGTCCTGTGCCGTCATCGGTTATGTGGTTTTTATCTACCTTTTTAATACACGATTTCCCGCCGGGCCTATCGAAAACTGGTTAAAGGGAGTTCTATAGGTCATGGCTCCTGAGTTGAGTGTATTTTTGGCCTTATTTGCTGACACGCTTAGTTACTGGTGGGTTATTATTCCGGCGACTATTCTCGGAATCGTAGTGGGTGCGATACCGGGATTCAGTGCGGCTAATACGATTATTATCCTGCTACCGATAACCCTGGCAATGGAACCTGCCACCGGAATGATTTTCATGGTAGTGCTCTATACGGCCTCCCGACTAGGCGCGGGAATACCTGCAATACTGGTTAATATTCCAGGTACGGCGGGAGCCGCTGCGACACCATTGGATGGTTATCCCATGGCGGTAGCCGGGCGTGGTCAGCAGGCGCTCGCCATTTCGTTTACTGCATCGGTTGGGGCTGGCATTATTACCACGATCGCCGCCATTATCTTAATACCCTGGCTATCTCAGGTGGCTTACCATTTGCACAGTGTTGAGATGATTGTAGTGATGTTATTTGGCATTTCGCTCATCGCTACGATTTCCGCCGCCGATAAAATCAAGGGTTTGATCGCAGGTTTTTTTGGTTTAATGATTGGCTATATTGGCGCTGATGTAGTCTACGAGGCGCCTCGTGGTTCTTTTGGTTTTCTGGAGTTATACGACAAGGTGCCGTTGATTCCTGCACTGGTTGGTCTGTTTGCGATATCTGAAGCTTTTGTGGTAATTGAGCGCAATACCATTCTGTCGAAAGAGGGAGAAACTGGTCAACAGCAGGCCGGCTGGGGACCAACACTGGAAGGCATACGAGCCACAATTGTACACTGGAAGGAAGTCATCTGGACCGGTATGCTCGGTCTGGTGATTGGCGTTATACCCGGTGCGGGTGCGGCAATCGCGTCCTTCGTGGCCTATCAACAGTCTCGCTTAATGTCGAAAACGCCTGAATTATACGGCAGCGGTCATGTGCCGGGACTGATTGCACCAGAGTCAGCCAATAATGGTGTAACCTCCGGTACATTGATTCCGTTACTGATTATCGGTGTACCCGGTGGTGCCACGGCGGCAATCATGGCTGTGGTTCTGGAGTATCACGGTGTTAATTTCGGCCCCGATTTATTCGAGAGTGAACCCATGATTGCCTATGGTTCGTTTACCGCGATGCTGGTTACCTATGTTTTACTTGGATTCCTGATTCTACCGCTGACGCGTTATTTTTCCCGGGTCATGGTGGTGCCTACTTTATACATGGTGCCAATATTAATCGCCTTCACGCTGGTAGGTGCATTTGTACCGCGTGCCTACGTTTTTGATATGGGCGTCGCTATCGTTTTTGGCATCATTGGTTATATTGCCAGGCGCACTGGCTATCACGTAGCCGCTATTCTTATCGGTGTCATCCTCGGTCCGTTACTGGAAAATTATTTTCTGCGGGCACTACGAATATCACAGGGTGATCTCGGTGTTCTGTTTTCTTCCACCATCGGCAATATATTGTGGGTATTACTGTTATTGTCAGTGCTGGCGCCGGGATTGAAACGTTTTCTGACAAGCAGCAGAAAAACCCGCAACGCAGATTAGATCAATGAGCAAACCGTTAAGCAGCAATACGCAAAGCCTGGCCCATCTGAAAATTGAAGGGGGTGGTCAGATAGTTGTGCAGGGCGACTACGCCTATATCGGACACATGAAGCCACCGCAGGGCACTAGTATTGTCGATATCTCCGATCCACGGAAACCAAGAATTACTGCTCGTCTTGAATCCAGTCCCTGGTCGCATACCCACAAGGTGCGCGTCTGTGGAGACATCATGGTTACCAATGTCGAGCAAGACCGTCGTCATTTTCTGCGGCGGCAAACACAACGCCTGACTGAGGTACGTCAGCAGTTGACGGTGTCGCTGGCTCGAGAGCCGGAAGCCTCAGAACTGGCCAAAGCACTGGACATTAGCCTCGGCGACCTGAGTGACATTGAAGCTGCTATCCAACGGGGCTATGAAGAGGGCGGTTTC
>JAOUJX010000586.1 GCA_029882955.1 Gammaproteobacteria bacterium | reverse complement strand
TGTTATGGGTGATGGCAATGGGCGCCGGAGCGCAACACCTGACTTTTAATGATGATTACCGGGCGTTCTTCGGTGAAGATAACCCGCAATTGCTGGCTTTTGAAAATATCCAGGACACCTACTCGCGCAGCGATAATGTTTTGATTTTACTCGCACCGAAGGATGGCGAGGTATTTACCCGCCCAACGCTCGAAGCTGTCGCCTGGCTAACCGAACGCGCCTGGGAAACGCCGCATTCGACGCGAGTGGAGTCTATTACGAACTATCAACACACCTCGGCAGTCGAGGATGATTTGCTGGTGGAAGATCTGGCGCTTGAACCTGCCGCTTTAAGTGATGATGATCTTCAGAGAATTCGCGATATTGCCTTGTCCGAACCTGTGCTGATTAATCGACTGATCTCTCCCAAAGCACATGTTACCGGCGTTAATATTAACATCGAGTTACCGGGTGTTGATCTCGCGGTGGAAAATCCGGAAGTGGTCAGTTTTATTCATAATTTACGTGAAGAATTCGTTAGCAAGTTCCCTGATATCGAAGTGCGGTTGACCGGCATCGTGGTGATGAACCAGGCTTTCCAGGAAGCCATGGAATACGACATGTCGACGTTATTTCCCTTGATGTTATTAATATTTGTCGTTGTTTTGTATTTTTGGGTAAAAGGTTTTTCCGGCACCGTCGCCACATTCTTCATCATAATATTTTCAATTATCGGTGCAATGGGTATGGCCGGCTGGTTTGGCATTGCGCTAACCCCGCCTTCTTTCTCGGCAATTATGATTATCCCCACCATGGCGATTGCTGACAGCGTACACGTGCTGATGAACTATGTGCTGTTAATGCGTACTGGTGAAAGCAAGCATGAGGCTATGGTCGATAGTATACGGATCAATATGCAGCCGATTTTTCTGACCAGTATTACCACAGCGATTGGTTTCATGAGTATGAACTTCTCGGATGCGCCGCCATTTCGGGATCTCGGTAATATTGTCGCCATGGGCGTCATGGTTGCGTTTGTATTGAGTGTCACTTTTTTGCCGGCAATCTCGATGATATTACCCGGGCGACAAAAGGTTGAAGACACTAATTCCAGTATTGCGATGCGCCGTTTTGCTGAGTTTGTTATTGCCAAACGTTCGAAGTTGCTGGTAATCATGGGGCTTGGCTGCCTGCTGTTGATTTCTTTTGTACCGACCAATGAACTCAATGACGACTTCGTCAAGTACTTCAGTGAGAAAATAGAATTCCGTCGCGATGCCGACTATGCCTCGGAGAATCTGGGCGGTCTTTATCTGCTGAGTTATTCTCTGCAATCGGGACAGGATGGTGGTGTGAGCGAGCCCGTATTTCAGCAACAGGTGGAGGATTTTGCTAATTGGTATCGTGAGCAACCCGAAGTTATACACATCAACGTCATTTCCGATACTTTTAAACGGTTAAACCGCAGTATGCATGGTGATGACGAATCCTATTACCGGCTGCCGGAGCAGCGAGAGCTGGCAGCGCAATATCTGCTGTTGTACGAAATGTCACTGCCTTACGGTCTGGATTTGAATAACCAGATAAATATCGACAAATCAGCCACGCGTATGGTGGTCATGCTGAAAAACATGACATCT
>JAOUJX010000246.1 GCA_029882955.1 Gammaproteobacteria bacterium | reverse complement strand
TGATTCCATTATGGATGGCTGGCATGGCACTCGTTACCGGCAATACCGTAGTCATGAAGCCTTCAGAGAAAGACCCGTCATGCCCGCTACTGCTCGCCGAATTATTTGTCAAAGCAGGCGGACCTCCAGGCGTATTCAATATCATCAATGGTGACAAGGAAGCGGTCGATACACTGCTTAACGACGAGCGCATCAAGGCCGTTAGTTTCGTCGGCTCTACGCCGATCGCCCAATATGTTTACGCTACCGCGACTGCCAATGGCAAAAGATGCCAGGCCATGGGTGGTGCCAAGAATCACATGCTGATTCTGCCCGATGCCGATCTCGAAGATGTCGCCAACGCGCTCATGGGCGCAGCCTACGGCTCGGCTGGCGAGCGTTGTATGGCCATTTCCGTGGGTGTTTGTGTCGGAGATGAAGTCGCCGACAAGCTCATCGAGATTCTCAAGCCTCGCGTCGAAGCCTTACGCATAGGCAATAGCACCGATACCGGCCTCGAAATGGGTCCCCTGGTTACCAAAGAACATCGCGAAAAAGTCATGGGTTATATTCAGATGGCCGAAGACGAAGGTTCTAAACTTATCGTCGATGGTCGCGGTTTTGTTTGTGAGGGTCACGAAGATGGCTATTTTCTTGGAGGCTCACTGATCGACCAGGTTAAACCGAATATGACTTCCTACCAGGAAGAAATTTTTGGCCCGGTTCTGCAAATTATGCGTGTCGGTTCATTTGAAGAAGGCATGGCATTAGCTACCGATCACCCTTACGGTAATGGAACCTCGATCTTCACCAAAAACGGTGCTGCCGCGCGTACTTTTGCCGACAAGGTCGAAGTCGGCATGGTCGGTATTAACGTGCCGATCCCTGTACCTCTGGCTTTCCACAGCTTTGGTGGCTGGAAAGCGTCTTCGTTTGGCGATCACAATCAGTACGGCATGGAAGGTTTGCGCTTTTACACCAAGGTAAAAACAGTGACCGCACGCTGGCAGGAGTCTAGCCTCGGTGCTGAATTTTCAATGCCGGTATTAAAGTAAGTCAGTTCTTTGACGTTACAGGGAAGTAACGTCAGTTATCGATAAAAGCCTTCTGATAAGCCTGGCATTTCTCGATAAAAGCCTGGCTGCTTAAAGGCATTGGAACCCGGGCACTGGCGATATAGCCGATAAGCCTTTTTCCTTCGAGTAAAAGATCCCGACCCTGTGCAACTCGCAGCTTCAGCATCTGCTCTGCTTCCTCGTCGACCTGAGGATTAAACTCATCCAGGGCTTCCGCCAGAGCCACGTAGTTGGGCCAGACAGTAAAGATAACCGGATCTTTTTTCATGGTCTCCGCGACCTGTTTGGCGGCAATCGCAAATTCCGAGATTTTCGGCTGCAGGCCTGCGAATATATGGCTACCAGAAAAAGTTGTCATCATCACTTCCGATATCAAATCGATGTCGCGTTTGCTTTGCGCAATCTTGATAAAGCGTGATTGATAAAACTGTTCCGGGGTCATGGTAAAGGCCTTGAAAGGTTCACCCCAGATTTCATCGATACCTTCACAGCCACTATAATGTTTGACTTGCTTCCCTAGTGTCAGTGCTTCCTGAAAACTTTCGCTACATTCACGCATGAGTTCATTATTACGACTAACCTGCACACCCAGTTCGCCAAGATCAACTATCGAGGTGAATAAATCAGTCGCCCGATTAAACAGAGCGCCCGCCAGCATAGCCGCATTGACTCGTTTACGCTGGGGATTAGTTTCAGCTTCATAAGCCGCCCGTGCCTGATCGAGACTATAACCCGGGGTATTAATACCTGCTTCGGTATGATGGAAGGCTCGGCGAGTCAGGCTATCGATTAATCGTTTACGATTGCTGAGTGTATCTTCCAGTGGCGGATAATAACGTATCCAGTAGCCATCAAAATAAATATACTCCAGTTCGTCGAAATTCTGTCGGGTGCCATTTTGCGGTTGATAAGTCATACGCTATGAGGAAAAACCAGTGGTGTTAATTGCTTACCATACATCGATTTATGTAGCGCATAATAGATCAAATTTATGCTTTCATCCATTGGTTGTTGGTAGCTTTAGCATTAAACTTTTGCATAACAAGACGGATCCTGGCTCACGTCCTGAGCCTAACATTTCTTATAATAGCTCCTGGTCATCATTTTGGGCGAGTAACGGTATCTATATTTAATCATGGCTTTATCCATCCAGAGCTCTAATCGTGTCGAAACACTGCAACAGAACCTCAGCCAACACCTGACTGCGAGCCCGTTAAGTAATCCGTTCGCAGCTGAAATTATTGTCGTCCCGACCTTTGCCATGGGCCGATGGTTGAACTTACGATTTGCCCAGCAACAGGGTATAGCTGCCAATATTCAATATCCTTTACCCGCAGGCTGGCTGTGGAATACGGCTGCCTCGCTTATCGACGGCATTCCCGATCTCGACCCGCTGAGACAGGAGTCGCTGCTCTGGAAGATTTATTCAGCGTTACCTGGTTTGCTCGTAGACCCCGCTTTTAAACCGTTGTCCGACTATTTGACACAGGATGACAACGGTGTAAAACGCTGGCAACTGTCGGTAAAAATAGCGCAACTGTTCGACCAATATCAGCAATATCGGCCACAGATGATTCGCGACTGGTCCTCGAAATCTGGAGATAACTGGCAAGCCCTGCTGTGGCAAAAATTGCTTGCCGATGTTCCGGAAAATCATCACGTGGCCATTCTGTCACAGCTGGTTTCAGAGCTCAGGCAGGGAAAGCGCTTTACCAGCCTGCCACAGCGAATTAGTTTGTTCGCGATTTCCAGTCTGCCACCATTATATATCGAGGTGATACACGCTCTCGCCGGGCACAGCGAAATCACGCTCTACCAACACAACCCTACCGATCAATACTGGGCCGATCTCAAAAATCGGAAGTCGCTGACTCGAATGCAGTTGTCCGAACCGCAAAACGCAGAATACTACGAAACAGGTAACGAACTGCTGGTATCCTGGGGACGGCAAAGCCAGGCCATGCAGGACAGTTTGCTCGATTATGGAAGCCTCGCATCCAGCGATTCAGAGTTTAACTTTCCACCGGGTAATAGTTCGCTTCTACACAGTATTCAGCAAAGCATATTTTCGATCGAATCGAGTCCGGAAAATCTCCGGCCCGATGAATCGCTATCGGTACATATTTGCCATAGCCCATTACGCGAATGCCAGGTTTTGCACGATCACATACTGTATCTGCTCGACAATAATCCCGATCTGTCTAGCGAAGATATCCTCGTCATGGTGCCGGAAATAGGTCTCTATGCCCCTTATATCGAAGCTGTATTTACACACGATGAAAGTGCTGGTCGGCCCTATCTGCCGTGGAACCTGTCCGATATCAGCATTGTTGACGAACACCCGTTAATTCAGACTTTCCTGCAGTTGTTAAAGTTGCCCGATAGTCGATACGCTTATTCTGAGATAAGCTCTCTTCTCGAAGTCGCAGAAATTCGTCAACGCTTCGATATTGACGAGCAGGGACTGCGCGAGATTCGTGATTTATTAGATACATCGAATGTCCGTTGGGGCATCGATGGATCGCATAAGGCATCGCTGGGCTTACCCGCAATAGAAGAGAATACCTGGCATCAGGCCAGTGACAGAATTTTCGCAGGCTATGCCTTCGGTGATATCGCTTACTGGAACGGCATCGCACCTTTAGCACAGGTCGACGCTGACCGGGCAGTAACCGCGGGTCGGTTCTGGAATCTCTTCGAGCGATTAACATACTGGCGTCAGATACTGGGCCAAACAACAACTTCAGTCGAGTGGCAAACTCACCTGAATGCCTTAGTTGACGACTTATTCGTGAGCATCGATTTTAGAGACGATCGTCTACAACAAATTCGTGATTGCATCGACCAGTTAAGTCTGGCCGAAAACAGTTTGATATCGCCTCAATTACTGCGCCACTGGTTTGATCAGCAACTGAGCGTACAAAGCAGGCAAGGTCGCCTGTTCTCAGGCGGTGTTACTTTTTGTGGTATGCGACCCATGCGCAATTTACCATTCCCGGTGATTTGTTTAATGGGGATGGGTGATAATGCCTTTCCTCGCCGTGAGTCGAGAAATGATTTTGACCTAATGGCGCAGAATCGAAAGCCCGGTGACCCGCATAAGGGCGATGAAGACCGATACCTGATGCTTGAAACCCTGCTCTGCGCACGCCAGTCGCTTTATATTAGTTATAGCGGACGCAGCCTGAAAGATAACAGCGCCTGCCAACCATCCGTACTGGTACAGGAGTTACTCGATTTCCTCGATTTTAAATTCGAATCCGACCCTGTCAATCACGTTAAAGTGAGCGAACAACTGATTACAGTACATCCGATGCAGGCATTCGCCGCGACCAACTACTTAAATTTCCCTGGTAGCTACGACAACTATTGGTGCGATGTTGCCAATCATCTGCAAACACCCGGGGCTATTGCCACCGAAACTAAATGGCCTCTGCATTCTGGAATATCGAGTGACTATAATATAGAAGGCATAGACCTCGGCCAGCTGCATCGTTTTTTCCGTCATCCAGTCAAATATTTTTTCAATTCACAGTTTAAAATTTATCTGGGCGAGGATCGTTCAAATAATGATGAAGAGAGTTTTATGCTCGACGGCCTGGAATCCTGGGAAATAAAAACCCGCCTGGCTGACGATCTGGTCCGGGGAGAAGCAAGCCAGAGGGAACTATTACGCGCTGAAGGAAGATTACCGCATGGTAGTACCGCCGACATCGAACTGCAAAATATTTATCGCCAGAGTCAGCCCTGGCTGGACCAGTTAAAGCTTTATAGCCATTTAGGGTCAGAGTCTATAGTCATACGATGCCTACTTGAATCCGGCCAGGTATTTTTCGGTGAAGTACCCGGTTACTATTCAGGCACCGGCTTAATGCACTACACCGCAAGTAAATTCAAATCAGTTAATCTGTTCGGCCTCTGGCTCGACCATCTCGCTTTGTGCGCCGGTAACCTGTTTGCCGCCGGAGAAACCAGTAAACTTATCAGCCTCGACGCCATAGTCGAGTTAAAGCCGCTGGATTCAGCGTCTGCGATTACTCGTTTAAACGATTACACTAAAATCTTCGAGCAGGGACAGCTATCGATTTTACCCGTCTTCCCAACTACCAGTTATGAGTTTGCCGATCAAGGCAAATTCGAAAAAGCCTGGCAAGGAGACGAAAGATATGGCGGCGGCGGTGATAGCCAGGACGATTACGTTAAGCTGGCATTGCGAAACACCAATAGCAATCCGCTGCTGGATCCTGCTTTTCGCGACTACGCTCAACGTATATATTCTCCACTTATCACCGCGCTCGCCGACTCATGACTATTAATCCTCGCGCGCTTAACGTAGATGAAATGCTGGCTTTGGACCTCGACGGTATCAAGCTCATCGAAGCCAGTGCCGGTACCGGCAAAACCTATACCATCGCTAATCTATATCTGCGCTACATTCTAGACGGCAAACTTTGCTCAGAGATCCTCGTTGTTACTTTTACCAAGGCCGCTACCGAAGAATTGCGCGGTCGAATCCGCTTGAAGCTTTACGAAGCACTCAATCTTTTTCAGAACCCCAGGGATAACAAGGATCAATTTCTCACCAAATTATTATCTCAGTTTCAATCGTTTGATACCCAGACCAAAAACGAATCAGTGCTACGGCTACAGCTTGCATTACGCAGTATGGATGAGGCATCAATTTCAACTATCCATAGTTTTTGTCAAAGGGCATTGCGCGAACATGCGTTAGCGGGCGGGTATTACTTCGATAGTGAAGTCCTGGTGGACGACGACGAGCTTTGGCTAAACGCAGCGAGGGACTGGTGGCGTAAACAAACCTATCGGCTGGAGTCCAGCGAGCTTGGTTTGTTACTCCAGTCAGTACAGAGTTTTACCACATTCTACAGCTGGCTATGTGAGATCAGGAAAAAACCGGCGTCTGGTTATCTACCAACTAACCATAGTGATTTAGATAAATGTTTCCTGGAATTCAGAAACCTGGAGGAAAGTCTACTAGAGCTGGCAAAACAATGGCAATTAGAGGCCGAGGATTTGAAATCTATTATACGTAGTACCCCTGTATTGAGTCGTACCAAAAAAGTTCCCTATCACGCCGATAATATAGATACTTTTTTTCAGGAATTAGATGCTTATTTCGATGCCAGACTGGCTTTTCCTTTACCACATAATTTTAAATTTCTGGCCGCCACCACCCTGCATGAGCATTCCATGAAATCTAAAAGGGGTCAGGATGACAGACTGAACAGCTGTTTTTTTGCTGCCGCGGATGCAATCAACCAGACTTTAACCCAACTTAAATCCAGAATCAAAACCAGCGCCTTACTAGAAGCTTTCGACTTTATTTTGCAACAGGTTAAAAGATCAAAAGAGGTCAATAGATTACAAGCCT
>JAOUJX010000245.1 GCA_029882955.1 Gammaproteobacteria bacterium | reverse complement strand
CGAAGTTGGCACGGTAACGCCAAAGCCGCAGCAGGGAAACCCCAGGCCCCGGTTATTCAGACTACTGCGACACCACAGCATCATCAATCGCATGGGTTTCAATAACAAAGGCGTCGAGTATTTACTCAAACAGCTACCGCCACAACCCCGCCCATACGTGTTGGGTATTAATATCGGTAAGAATCTAACCACGCCCGTTGCTCAGGCGACCTCAGATTATCAAACCTGTTTTAAAGCAGTTTACACCCAGGCTGATTACATCAGCATTAACGTCTCTTCTCCCAACACGCCAGGATTGCGTCAACTGCAAAATGAAGATGCTTTGAATGAATTGCTCTGCGGCATTAGTGAAACGCGCAAAAGCCTCGAAGACCAACACCAATACCGACGACCCGTGGCATTAAAAATATCACCCGACCTGGACGAAAAAGCAATTCCGCAAATTGCCGATATTTTACAGGCACATAATGTCGATGCCCTGATAGCCACCAATACCACACTGAACCGGGAACCGGTGCGTGGACATCCTCTGGCGAATCAGGCTGGTGGGCTTAGCGGCGAAGCGGTGAGGGATCGGTCACGACATATCCTCACATCTTTTCATACCGTGTTGCAGGACGCCATTCCAATTATTTCAGTTGGTGGTATTGCCTCTGCCGAGGAGGCCCAGTTAAGATTGGATATGGGTGCCAGTCTGGTACAGATTTATAGCGGTTTAATTTTTCGCGGACCCGCATTAGTCGGTGAAATTGCACGAGCCGTAAAACCCTGAGCCGAAACTTTCAGGCAGTCTTCACGTAGTCTGCTAGACTCCCAGTCAATTATTCAACACCTGCCGGAACCATTAATATGAAGCACCCAATGGCATCACTAAAAGAAGCCAAGGATTATCTCAGCGGACTATCAACCGCGTTGGATACGCAACTTGATGAAGCGCACCGCAGAGCTCTGGACGATTTATTGATCTCCGTCGATCAGTTTTTCAATGTCGCCGCCACTATTAATATGCAGGCCCTGGACGACCATTTCATTAATGACTCCGAAGCCACCGAGATCGGTGCGCATGGCTTTATCCTGCTATTAAAGCTAATCGACCTGATGAACAAACTTGATTTACCGCACAAGCGAAAAGAAATTGAGCAGATTTCATTAATATTTGCCCGCTGGACCATACGCTATAACGGGCGTATTAAACACCTGGAGCCGATCGTCAATGCCTGCGCTCAACTGGCCAATATCCTGCAGGATAAGGAAGCGCTTAAGACACTGTTCAATTTAATGACAGAGATAGCCGATAGCTGCACAGAAGAAATCAAACAGGATCTGGAGGCTCACAATAATATGCGTCCATGGCGTTTGTTACACATTAACCGCGGCATCGTCGCAACACGGACTCACGACCCCGATATCATGAAAGCCGCATTCAATGAATTGTTAATGTATCTACCTCACGAGGCTGGTGGTTTTTTTGCCGAAGGGATGAAAGAGATGGAAGCATTAAATTACCCGGCACACGTCCGTACTCTGATGGAGCTCTATCATTCGCAGAAACCGAGCATCAGCTTACATTAGCTGCAATTTCACCAGATATCCCGCGAATTTTCGAATATTGATAACACCGGTATCGAGGATCAGGTACTGACCCTTGATTGCATCGAGCCGACCTTCTACAACCGGGTTTTTATCGAAATTAAAACTACTGACTTTGTCAGGATATTTGAGTGCCGGATATTGCAGTGATACCCCGCCCGACCTGCTCGCTATAATTTCGATATCATTTCGAATCTCATCGCTAAGCTCCGGTTCAACCTTAGCCCAGCAGTCCTCGAACACCTGAAATAAATCGAGTTCTTCTACCTCATTCTTTAGCATGCTACGCCAGTTGGTTTTATCGTTAATATATTGCTTGAAAGCGGTCTCGACCAACCCTGAGTGGTAGCGCCTGGAAACCCTTAATACCGGCAAGGCTTGTACTGCACCCTGATCAATCCAGCGCGTTGGTATTTGTGATTCCCGGGTGATACCGACTTTAACACCAGAGGTATTCGACAGATACACAATATGGGGCTTCATACAATTCGACAGCCCCCAGTCAGGCTCGCGACAGGTTCCGAGGTGATAGTGACATTTTTCAGGAGAAACGATACACAGATCACACTGCGCCAGACTGCTAAAACAGGGGTAACAAAAACCCTGATTAAAGCTTTTTTTAGTCTTGCGCCCACAGTGGATACATTCGATGGCCTCCAGGTACTCAAGCTTTACGTTCTGACCAATAAAATCATTCATGCAAACCGATTCGGACAGCGCAAGCCTGTATTTCACCGGTGATTCGAGCACCACGTGCATCTTGTGTAAATGTCCCTGATAAATCACAGGCCTTTACCTCGTTTCAATTGAAATACAGTTTCCTGTAGTGTCGTCAGTCCCTGTGTTCGCCAACGTGGCTGCTCATCAAGCACATCATTTTCCTCTACTACCTGGATTTGATACCCCGATTGATAATGCGAAAACACTTCTTCCCCGCACACTGAAAATGGCGGCCCCGACATTTGTGTCTGATCGTAATCAAGTGTAACCAGCAACATGTCGCAATCGTCTGGTGTAATCGATTGCATATGCGAACAATAACGATTTCGACTTGATTCAACGATAGCGATTAATGCCGCCCGATCATAAACCAGTTTACAGGCCTCAAGATCGTCGCTTTGCAAATCAAAATAATCTCCCTGTAGCAGAATAATATTATCGCTCTTCCGCATGACGAAACGATCCGACCGAAATTGCTGGTACTGTAGATTAAATTCGGCAAAAAAGGACTCGATAGCAATATCAGATAATTCGATACCGATGACTTCATAGCCCTGCCCGGCTAACCAGGCAATATCATGCGCTTTACCGCATAGTGGCATAAAAATCCTGTCACCGGGCTTTAATTTGAATTCGTTGATATAACGCCTGAGATATGGATTGACACCCCCTTCGTGAAACCCGATGCGATTTTCCCGCCATCGCGCGAGCCAGTCTTCTGCCTGCATAAATATTTACTTTAGAAAAAGGCGAACCTTAACCTGTTAGACCGGATATTTCATTTCTTTTGTTGTCACACGAGGAGATTTAGATCCAGGAGAGGTAGAGGGACTACAATCGAACTTTGACACAGTTCCGGCCATTTTTCTTGGCCACAAATAATGCCATGTCCGCGCGCTTGACCATTGCCCCATAATCCCCGGTTTCATCGGTCAATGCGGCCACGCCAATACTGAGTGTCGCGCTTTTATCACCAAAGGTGGTTTTATAGACCGCTCGGGCCACAAACTGGCGAATGCTCTCAGCAAAGCGTTCTGCTGCATTCATATCGACTCTCGGCATTAATACGCTCAGACCATTCTGACCATAGCGACCGAGCACATCTTTTTCTTTATCAACCTGAGAAAAAATATATTTAACGATAGCGGCAAATACCTTGTACGCAACCTGGTCCCCATCCTGCTCACGCAATTTCGATAGGCCATCGACTTCGATAATGAGAATGGACAGCGGCTCCCCTTCAATAGCTGCGGATCTATAGCGGTCAATTGATATCTTGTCGGCATTTTCCCGGCTAAGCAGGGTAATGGTTTTTTTAGATTGCTCTTCTTCCTGCCTGATTTTTTTGATCAGCTCTGCAGGCGCAACCTGCTGATCAATTTCTTCCAAACTTTCCTCAACAGGATCGCTATTATCGGTAAATTCCAAATTCGTTGATTGTGTCGCAAGCATTTTGTCGGCAAGCGTTTTATGTAAATCTTTAGCCGGGTCCCGACCGACCGGGGTAGTCAGTTTCGGCTTTCGGATAACAGGGTCAGGGACTGAGCTATCCAGCACCATAGCTGCGTTTTTAGTACTGCGTTTATAAATCAACATGGCCTGCGTAGAAATGCTGACACCAGCTATCATGTCCAGATCATCAAATGCTTCGTCTGCTCGGCGCAAGCTAATCACTCCCATTAATTTTGAGTCGCTAAACACCGGGACATCGAGCCGGTACGAAGTGAATTTTTCCTGCGGGATACCAAGAAAGCCTTTTACCGTTTCATGCTCTGAGCTAATAGTGGCCTGTCTTGTCTGGGTCAATTTGCTTAAAAGATCCTGGGACCAGATAGTCTTGTCTTCGTCCTCGAATAAGCGACCTTCGACTTTGTCGGCTATGGGCTTGGGACCCTGACCTTCCAGAGAAGTCAGCACGTATGACTCAAACTTAATTACCGGCTCCAGATATTTTTTTAACAACCCAATTAATTCTTTAAAATCGGTGATACCTCCCAGCGCCATATCAAGATCGATCAGGGAAAAGGCCCAGGACTCCTGACGACTATTCATATCTCTAATAATCATGGCCCTGAGAAAAAGCATCCGTCGCTGGCGTTCAAGCAAGTAGGACAGGTATCCGCCGAGCATCGCTGCGACTATCAGGAATACGGCTACCAGGATTAGCCAGAACACAGAAACTTCAGCGACATAGAGCAAGATCAGATAGGCGGTAATGCCAACGACACTTGCGACACTGCTCAATACCAAACGCATCGCGTTGAGGCTGGCTAACCAGATCACCAGCAATGACATTTCAGCAGTATGGTAGGCGCTATATTTTTGCAGATAAACCGCCGCCATCACAACTCCCATGCTCAGCGCCACATTGGAGAAGAGGCGAATTTTTTGCATGTATGGCTTATTACCAAACTGACTTAGCAGCGCATTGGACAATGCGAGCAGGGCAGACGCCAGATACCCATACATCGGCAATGAAGTCTCTACTCCAAAAGCTCGAAATTCCAGGTAGCAAAACGCGATATTGATGAAAAACAGGACGCTAAAAGCAAAAACGCTGGAACTACGACCACGCGAATCTTCCTTTTTGCGATATTGACTTTCGATTTCAGCATTCTGAAACGAAAGACGAATCGACTTTTTGTATCGGTTGACCAAGTCTTGCGACACTACGTTTTTACCCTTAAATGATTGAACCAGATCCTGGGACCAGATTTTTGCCTATTTTAAGTTATTTCGCCATATATTTTGATTTTAATTTCATAGTAGTGAATTGAGTCACAATCCAGAAACTAAAATTCAGTTACACCGACAGTAATTATAACTTTCTTAATTTCAAATACTTATTAATATACTTATTTAATAATCATCCAGTCATTCGTACAATACCAAAGATGATATTCCTGCTCTATCAACAACAATATGCGCTTTTCATATTAATTCTCATCGCGTTAATCGTATCGCTGACTTTTCACGAATACGGTCACGGTATCGTCGCCAAATGGTTTGGCGACGATACCGCCGAGCAGGCGGGGCGTCTGACACTAAATCCTCTCGCCCATATCGACCCACTTGGACTATTAATGGTGATTATGATCGGCATTGGATATGCAAAGCCAGTGCCGACCAATCCTGCTAATTATCGATCTCGCTGGGCTTCCCTGTTGGTAGCCGCTGCCGGACCAGGTATGAATCTGCTGGTAGCCGTAATCTCGTTTAACTTATATCTAACCGGTCTGGCGATAGACCTCGATTTTCTTCAGGGGCAGGGGCCTGAGTTCTTTTTCACTTATCTGGCACTAATCAATCTGCTTTTAATGCTGTTCAACCTGTTACCGATTGGCCCTTTGGACGGTCATTATATTTTGCCCTATTTTCTGCCCCGCCACCTCGCCATAAGCTATCTGAATTTCAACCATCGATACGGCGTATATGTGCTTTTTGCCTTAATTGGCCTTAATCTAATCGGCGTGCCAGTTTTTGAGAATATCTGGAAAACCGGCGAGTTTCTGCTGTCTTTGATTACTATTTATTAGAGCGCCCCAGAAAAGTTTGCGTACAGCCTCACTATTTTGCAGGTTTTGCTGTTCGCTATAACACAGCACCGGCAGCAGACGCGCCCGGTCACCACTGCGATCACCATTGAGAACACTGGCGGTCGGGTAGTGCCCCAGGTTGATGATGTTTGCGATAAAATCCATTTTCACCTCGTTCATCGCGATGATGCACGCTTTATCCAGAGCTTAATATAACTGTCACAGCCAGAGAAAAGCTATCGCTTGCGACTTATAAAAAAACACAAATCAATGAAACGCCCTCGGCTTAACCAGTTCAACTGCCGTTTCAGAGGTATCCGGTTGCCGCCCTCGCTCTCGCATCGATAACAGACTGGCGCTAAGCTCTTCAATAAACACACGCTTTACCAGAATCGAATGCGATTCGTTCACGCGTTGTAATTTTCCCACCACGCACAGATAAGGCTGCCGATCTATCTGCTGATGGAAGCGCATATAAGCCTGTGGTGTGAAAGCCAGGTTTATAAAACCTTTTTCGTCTTCCAGCGTCACAAACACCATGCCTTTGGCCGAACCCGGCGACTGCTTCACCAGCACCATACCGAATACGAAAACATCGATATTCGCAGGCATCTCGATTA
>JAOUJX010000244.1 GCA_029882955.1 Gammaproteobacteria bacterium | reverse complement strand
GGCAACCGTGGCAGGTATGGCCGTATTGGTTCTGGGAGAAACGATATTATCTGGCACCGGACTGGGCTGAACTGAGCTGTTTACTTGTCTGGTAATACCGGAATTACCGATCTGGCACCAGAGTGGATATCTTTAGCAAGGCAGTAAAAGCCTCGGTTCATGTGCCGATTAGTGGTCGTACGATGTCATTTAACAAACAGGGTAAATGTGTCGCGGATTGCTAGTTTATTCCAGAAAATCCTGCATCCAGCGTTCATAGTCTTCTTCTCTCGATAGCTGGCTAACCAGTGCTTTATCTGGCAGTCCTTCAAGCTCAGACGGTTTTACGCCCTGGCGTAATGCCTCAAGTGTACTGTAGGTGGCCTGGATGGCCGCCATCACGGGCTGGTGACCCTGCAGGCAGATGCGTACTCCCATTGAGGCGAGATAATCGAGCTGTTTGACTTCGGCACCGGCACCTCCCAGGATGATCGGAAGTTTACAGACTTTGGATATCGCCTCAAGCTGCGATTTTTCTGAAACACCAATCAGGAAAATTGCATCGACACCGGTATCCTGATAAGCCTCGACACGGGCCAGGGCATCGTCCAGCCCGGTAGCCTTCACGGCACTGGTGCGGGCGACAATAACCAGGTTAGGGTCCTGTCGACCAGCCAGCGCGGCGCGCATTTTGCCGATGCCTTCTTCGATTGAAATCAGGCTGGTTTTGCCACCCGATGCAAAGCACCGTGGTAATTCGGTGTCTTCGATGGATAAAGCCGAAACTCCGGCGGTTTCCAGCTCTTCAACGGTACGCTTAACGTTCAGGGCGTTACCGTAACCGTGGTCGGCATCGACTAACAACGGTAATTCCCCTGCCCGGCAGATGCGGTAGGCCTGCTGCGCGAACTCACTCAGAGTGAGCACAATATGATCCGGATCACCGAGCACGGTAAGCGAGGCTACCGAACCAGCGAACATGCCGACCTCGAAGCCGAGTTGTTCGGCGATTCTTGCCGAAATTGGATCAAAAACGGATCCGGGGTAAACGCAGGAATCACTATTAAGCTGAGCACGAAATCGTTCACGTCTTTTTTGCCAATGCATAATGGTTTTGCTCGTCCGGTCAATAACAGAGCGCTAATAATACACCTCAGGCCTGAGTTTTTCTCAGCCTTCCTTTGTGTTATTGATTTGATTCAGATCAGTGCTGGTATTGAACCACAGGGCTAACATGGAGCTAATAGTTACCATGGTGACGGTTGATGAAAAAAGTCAGAAGTCTGGATTCTGCAATGCTTTATCACAGTTGCGATCTTGAGCAGTTTGATTTTGATACGACGGATGAGGTTGAACCCCTGGATCGGCCTTTAGGGCAGCAACGGGCACTGGAAGCAATCGAGTTTGGTGTCGATATCGACAGGAGTGGTTTTAACCTGTTCGTGCTTGGTGCTTCCGGTCTGGGCAAACACGAGTTGGTGCAGCAAATTCTGGAGCGTCGCGTTAGCGACGAACAGTCGGGTTACGACTGGTGCTATATCAATAATTTCGACAATCCTCAAAAACCCAAAGTATTGCAACTGCCCGCAGGGATGGGTCGGCAGCTCAGCAAAGATATGGAGTCTCTGGTTGAAGATTTGCTCATGTCGATGCCATCGTCGTTCCAGAGCGAGGAATATAATAGCCTACGTCAGGAAATCGAAGACGATTTAAATAACCGACAGGAGCAGGCTTTCCGTAAGTTGAGTAAAGACGCCGAGGAGCAGGGTATCGCCATTATCCATGCGCCACGGGGCTATACGCTTGGGCCGATGGTCGATGGTAAGCTAATCGATCCCGCCGAGTACGAGAAACTGCCAAAGGCTGAGAAAGAGCGCATCGAAAAGCTGGTTGCCGATATTCAACTCGAACTTCAGGCCATGGTTCGCAATATGCCTATGCTGCAAAGGGAGCACCATCAGCGAGTCAAGGCTTTAAATCAGGAAATTACCCAACACACAGTCGAGCAGATGATCGCCTGGATTGAGAAAAACTATCAGTCTTATCCCGAGATAATGGATTATCTTGCCGCAGTAAAACAAAATGCCATCGAAAATGCGGGTGCTTTTTTACCGTCGAATCACGGTCCAGAAAACGAATATGCAGCCAGCCGGGTTAAAGAATTCCACGAATACAGTGTTAACGTCATAGTTGATAATCAGGATAACAGATCCGCGGCTATTGTATTTGAGGATAATCCGACCTACCAGAACCTGGTCGGCAGGATTGAATACGTCTCACAAATGGGCACCTTGATGACCGATTTTACCCTCATTAAGTCTGGCGCTCTGCACCGGGCAAACGGGGGTTACCTGATAATCGATGTGCGTAAACTGTTATCGCACGGTTTTGCCTGGGAGGGTTTGAAGCGGGTATTGAAGGCGGGCGAAATCAAAATTCAGTCACTTGAGCAAGTGCTTAGTCTCGCCAGTAATGTATCGCTGGAACCAGAATCGGTGACTTTTAATGCCAAAGTGATATTAACCGGTGACCCCGTTTTATATTACCTGTTAAAAGCCTATGACGATGAATTCAGTCAGTTATTCAAGGTGACGGCAGATTTTTCCCGGAGTACGGATCGCAATCTTGAAAATTTACAGTTATATGCCCGGTTAATCGCTGCTATACAAAAACGTAACAATGCCAGGGCACTGGATAAGGCAAGTGTCGGTCGGGTTATCGAACAGGCCTCGCGGGATGCCGAGGACGGTGAAAAGCTATCCCTGCATATTGAAAATTTACGCGACCTGTTGAGCGAGGCCGATTACTGGGCGGGTAAAGAGAGCAGTCATGTCATACGTTTGCAGGATATCGAGCAGGGTCTTGAAAAAAGGCGATTTCGGCAGGATAAGTATCATGAACTGTTTCAGCAGCAAATTGCCCGTGGGATTAAGCTGATCGACACCGGTGGCTCAAAAGTAGCGCAGATCAATGCGCTTTCGGTGTTGCAGATCGGTGACTACCGGTTCGGTCAACCCTCACGGATTACCGCAACCGCCAGACTCGGTCGAGGCGGCGTCATCGATATTGAACGTGAAACCAAGCTGGGTGGAGATATTCACTCCAAGGGGGTGTTAATACTGTCGGCCTATCTGGCGAATCGATATGCCCCTAATCGACCTTTGCCACTGTCAGCGAGCCTGACTTTTGAGCAGTCTTATGGCCAGGTAGACGGGGACAGTGCGACAGCCGCCGAGCTCTGTGTGCTGTTATCGGCAATTGGTGATATCCCTCTGAAGCAGTCACTGGCTGTAACCGGCTCGATGAATCAGCTCGGTGAAATACAGGCGATTGGGGGAGTGAATGAAAAGATAGAAGGTTTTTTTGAAATCTGTAAACATCGGGGGCTGAGTGGAGATCAGGGCGTTATCATCCCCGAGACCAATCGGTTGCACCTGATGCTAAACAACGAAGTTCGAAAAGCAGTTGATGACGGGCTTTTTAATATTTACCCGGCCAGTCAGATCGAAGATGTTATGGAGATTCTAACGGGACTACCACGAGGTAAACGGGATGCCAGCGGTCGTTTCTCTAAACGAAGTTTCAATCACAGAGTGCAAGAACGTATAGAAGAGTTCCAGCAGATTCAAAAACAGTTTGCTCGACCAGATCAGGCAGATAATGCGATAGAGGGCAGGCAGGACTGATGGGAAACAATCATCAGCAGAAGGATCGGGAAACCGTATTATTACGCGTTGAAAGCGAGAGTGTTCCCGGCAATACTATCGACCTCGCGATTGCTATAGCGGCTTCGGTACAATCGCAGGTGCATGGTTTATTCGTTGAAAATCAGGACTTGTTACGAGTCGCGAGTCTGCCTTTTACCCGGGAAATTTCGTCGACCACGGCGAGGGAGCACCAGACCAGCCTGGATCAAATGCAACGCTCGCTAAGAGCTGTGGCGGCGCAGTTCCGCAAATCCCTGGAGCAGGCAGCGCTGGCTTCACAGGTTCCCTGGAGTTTTGACTATGTCAGTGAACGCGAAGACGAGGCCGAATGGACGTCTCGTCATGGCATTACCTACACCATAGTCGGGAACAGATCCGCGACGCAAAAGCGCCCGCGACAATTCCGCGCTGTTCTCAGAGTATTGTTGATCGAAAATCATTCTCCACAACTGTTACATGCGCTGGGGGTGGTGTTGCAGTGGTTCAAACAGGACCGGGTCGAAGTTACTGTTATTCACGACCAGGCAAACGGCGAGCAGAAAGCTAAATTAGCCGCCTATATTAAAGGGCTGGAGCAACCGATTCGACTGATTGAACTAGGGCGAAATGAGCTTGTTAAGCTGCTGATCGAAACGGCTGCATCCTACGACTGTGTTATTATTTCGAAGTATGAAAGCCTGGATAATCAGCTGCTAATACTGAAGTATTTAACCTGCCCGGTGATTATAGTCTCGAGGTGAAATAATCCTCATCAGCTAGTTTTTCATTGTTTTCGGTGACTAATAAAAATATGATTGCATTATCCCGATTACAAATTCGCCTTAAATTAGACTAATAAAGGAAAAAGCAATGAAAAAGATTGTCCCCATGATAGTAAGTGCCCTCGCTTTGCTATCGTCACAGGCTCAGGCTGATTTTATTGGGTTCCAGGTCGGCGCCAGTTCGTGGAATCCCGATTATAGCGGCACAATGGCCAACGGAACCGGGTTAAACATCGAAAACGATCTGGGTTTTACTGATGACTCGCTTAGCATGATCTGGCTTAAGCTTGAGCATCCGGTACCGATGGTTCCAAATGTCAGATTTTCATCGAACGATCTGGATGCTGCTGCGAGTTCAACCCTGACTCGGGATATTACCTATAACGGACAAGCTTTTACTACTGGTACGGATATTACAAGCCAGTTCGATATGACCAATACCGAATTGACCATGTATTACGAACTGTTGGATAACTGGGTTAATTTTGACCTGGGTATCACCTTAAGACAGTATGATGGCAAGGCCAGTATCAACGACACGGTGGGAACTATCGATTTTTCTCTGCCTTTACTCTATGCAGAAGCCAGATTCGACCTGCCTTTCACCGGTTTTTTTGTCGACTCATCACTTAACAGCTTGAGTATCAGTGGTAATTCAATTACTGAAACCATGGTAGCCCTGGGCTATGAGAGTGAAATTGGACTAGGAGCCAGGCTGGGTGTTCGTACGCTTGATCTTCAGTTCGACGAAAGTAATTTAAATGTTGACCTCGAATTTGAAGGCGCTTACCTGGATCTGTTTTATCATTTCTAAGGCCTGAATTGGCGTTGATTCCTGATAAAGTACAGGTCGTCCTGGATGCGTATCAGTTAACGGCATTGACTTTCGAGCCTGGTAGCACACCAACTTCAGAGCTGGCGGCCGAGAAGATCGGTTGTGCTGTTGGCCAGATAGCCAAATCAATGCTGTTTAAAGGTAAGGATGGCGTATTCAGGCTGTTTCTCTGCCCGGGCGATCGTCGGGTCGACAATAAGAAAATAAAAAACTTTCTGGGTTTCAAAGCGCGAATGGCCAGCGCGGATGAAACCTATGAAATCACCGGTTTCAAACCCGGAGGCGTTTGTCCCTTTGGTGTCGAAGCGGTCGATATCTTTATCGATCGCGGCCTGCAGCAATATTCAATAATCTATCCCGCTGCCGGTACCGACGCCTCCGGCGTACCGATTACTTTTCCCCGGTTGAAGCAAATTAGTAATGCCTGTGAATGCGATGTTATGGCCTGAGCCGCTATGGCAATAACTGGCAAACTGCGTCGTATTGCACTCAATCATCAGGGTTTATTAAAAAAAGACGCCTTCGGTCGTGGGAAGTCAGCGACCCTGAAGGCGATAGAGCATCTCGGTTATGTGCAAATCGACACCATCTCGGTAGTAGAAAGGGCGCACCATCATGTGCTCTGGTCACGGATTAATAATTACCAGCCCCGGTTTCTCGATCAGTTAGTCAGGGAACGCAAGGTTTTCGAATATTGGTTTCATGCGGCAGCCTGGTTGCCGATGCGGGATTATCGCTTCGCCTTACCGCGTATGAATCGTACCGATGGCGACCGTGGCTGGTTTAAAATATCCGACAGAAAGTTAACCCGGCATATATTGCAACGAGTGCAGGTGGAAGGCCCGCTGCGAGCGCGTGACTTCGAGGATACCCGTCAGGGAAAAAAACAGTGGTGGGACTGGAAGCCGGCGAAGCAGGCACTTGAGCAGTTATTTATGCAGGGAGAGCTTATGGTCAGCGCTCGCGAGGGCTTTCAGAAGGTCTATGATTTACCCGAACGCGTTTTGCCCGACGGAGTGGATACCAGTCTGCCGACCATGGAAGAATTTGCTATTCATTTAATTGATACGACCTTGCGCGCCCATGGCTTTGCCTCACAAAAATCGATGACCTATCTGCGTAAAGGCCAGGCCCTGCGCGACGCGGTTAATCAACAACTTCAGGATCGAGTTTCAGAAGGCTTGTTGAG
>JAOUJX010000585.1 GCA_029882955.1 Gammaproteobacteria bacterium | reverse complement strand
GTTGATCGACCCGCGCAGGTAAAGTCGGATATCGGTGGCAACCTGATCGTTACGCGATCGGCCGGTGTGCAGTTTTTTACCCGCATTGCCGACCAGTTGGGTGAGACGCGATTCGATATTCATGTGCACGTCTTCGAGGCTTACCGACCATTCGAAGCTGCCATTGTTGATTTCGTCTCTGATCTGCTCCAGGCCCTTCTCAATATCGGCTTGTTCGCTATCGTCGAGCAGACCAATTCGGTGCAGCATTTTAGCATGCGCGAGAGAGCCCTGAATATCGGCCATGGCCATGCGTTGGTCAAACGAAACCGAAGCGGTAAAGGCCTCGACGAACGCGTCGGTGGGTTCGTTGAAGCGGCCGCTCCACATGCGGGAATCCTGTTTACTCATAATATTTGATTGAAGTCATGACGAAGTTCACCGAAATTCGGTGGATATTGCTGTATGCTTGCAGCGCGAGACGAACAAATCAACCGTTTATGTCCTATAACGTTAAAAAAAAATCAGTAGAACCTAAAAACCGTGGCTATCTGCCTGATTTTTGCACCGGCGAAGTCTTTTTGCGAGTCCTATTAGTGATCCAGCTGATCGCAATTGTATTCGCTTTAGTCAGTTATAAAGGCGGGGGCATATATATCCACATTGCCTTGATTTCGGTATTCATGCTCTGGGTAGGATTATGCGTAGCGGGGATATTGTGCGGGCTCAAAAGGCTTGGCTGCATGCAGACTGCGTTGGCGACGACGATACAGAGTATCGCAGTAACGCTTGTTGTTACGCTGTTGGTAACATTGCTTGGAATCGGGCTGGAAGCTTCGATGAAGATAAATCCTGTTGTCCAGGGGTGGGGTTATTTGCTAGCTCGGAATTTGCTGATATCCGTGATCCTGATTGGACTGGCGCTGCGTTATTTTTATCTCCAATACGAATCAAAACTAATCCTCGAAGTGCAGGCACAGGCGCGATTGCAGGCTCTGCAGGCGCGTATCCGGCCTCATTTTCTATTTAACAGCATGAACACCATCGCCAGTCTGACACACGACCAGCCGGATCTGGCCGAGCAAAGTATCGAAAATCTGTCCGATTTATTTCGAGCCAGCCTGGCCGCCGAATCGAGTGTGAGTTTGAAGCAGGAGCTGGAACTGACGCGCAGTTATGTCGATCTGGAGTCTCTGCGTCTTGGCGATCGATTCAGCGTGGACTGGACGATTCCGACCCCGGTACCCGATGTGTCTTTACCCGCCTTAACCCTGCAACCTCTAGTAGAAAATGCTATTTACCACGGCGTCGAGCCCATGTATGAAGGCGGCCTGGTGCAGATTGCGGCGAGACGAGTAGATAATAATATTGAAATCACCATAGTTAATCCTGTATTAGAGGATAGGAGTGTGCAACATCGCGAGGGTAATCAGATGGCGATTGATAACATAAGAGAGCGTTTGCATATTGCCTTCGGCGGTTCGGCGACCATGCAGATCTCCGAAGTCGATGAGCTGTTTACGGTGACCCTGGTATTGCCGGTCAATCTGGGAGAGGATGAAAAATGAAAGTCTTAATCGTGGATGATGAAAAACCGGCGCGCGACCGATTAACGCGGATGGTCGAAAAACTGCCCGGATACCAGATAGTCGGCTA
>JAOUJX010000243.1 GCA_029882955.1 Gammaproteobacteria bacterium | reverse complement strand
ACTTTAAATGCGGGTCGATTACGGTAAGAGGCTCGTCAAACATGATGACGTTAACATCTTCGCGCACCAGACCGCGCCCCAGTGAGATTTTCTGTTTACCATCTGAGCTCAGTCCCGCGGCGCGTTGTTTCAGGCTGTTTTCCAGATCCAGCATTTGGGCGACTTCGTTAACCCGTTGCGTCACTTTGTTTTCGGCTACACCACGATTGCGTAAAGGAAAAGCCAGGTTATCGAAAACACTCATGGTGTCGTAAACTACCGGGAACTGGAAAACCTGAGCGATATGACGCTCCGTGGTCGGTGTCTGAGTGACATCCCGTTCGTCGAACAGTACTTGTCCTTCCGAGGGGGTTAATAGCCCTGAGATGATGTTCAAAAGCGTGGTTTTACCACAGCCCGATGGGCCAAGCAGGGCGTATGCACCGCCATCTTCCCAGACCGCATCGATTTGCTTTAGCGCATAGTCATCTGTTCCGGCAGGATCGGTCAGGTAGCTGTGTTTTAATTTCTGTAAGGTTATTTTAGCCATGACGCCCTGTTTTTATAAATTGACATATTTAACACGCGACTAATCCACCATCTTCGCCAAAGTAAAGACATCGATCTACCTGCATCTGTAGCCTGGTCGATTCACCTACCACAAACGGATGCACACCCTGGGTTTCCGAGACCCAGGCGTTACCCCCGACATCGACGTGCACAATGCTCTCTGAGCCGCTGATTTCGGCGACCTGGACCAGGCCCGAGATAGCGATGCTGTCTTCGCGGACTGAATTCAGGGTCAGGTGGTGGGGGTGGATCCCGAGGGTATAACTACCATCGGCCATACCGGCATATTTCTCAGCAACAGGCCAATGTATGTTTTGGTCGAGTTCGAATCGGCTGCCCTTTTTGTGAACAACAGCCGTATTTATGGGTGGATCAGAAAAAACCCGGGCGCTCACCAGCGTATTAGGTTTACGAAAGATATTGGCTGTTTCGCCATACTGGGTGACTCGACCCTCGCTCAAAGTAGCCGTGTGACCGCCGAGCATTAAGGCTTCCTGAGGTTCGCTGGTGGCATACACCACCGTAGCGCCGGTGTCGGCGAATAGTTTTGGTAGTTCGTCGCGCAGTTCCTCGCGTAATTTGTAGTCGAGATTCGCGAGCGGTTCATCCAATAATACCAGCGGAGAATTTTTAACCAGCGCGCGAGCCAGAGCTGTACGCTGTTGTTGGCCGCCGGATAGTTCGGCGGGTAACCGATCTAGCATGGGCGTTAACTTGAGTAGTTCAGCGATTTCTCCAACGCGTTTGCGTATTTCGGCAAGCGGGCGTCGTGCGACGCGAAGCGGTGAGGCTATATTGTCAAAAACGCTAAAACTCGGGTAATTGATGAAGGCCTGGTAAACCATGGCGACCTCGCGTTTTTGTACCGAGACGCCGGTGACATTCCGGCCTTCAAACCAGATCTCGCCGGAGCTGGGTACTTCGAGCCCAGCCATGAGCCGCATCAGGGTAGTCTTGCCGCTCAAAGTAGTGCCGAGCAAGACGTTGAAACCACCTTCTTCAAGCGTCAAATCCGTTTCGTAAATATGCGTCTGTGCACCGACACGTTTAGTTACCTGATTGAGTTTAATCCCCATAGTTCTTTGCTCGTAATATTTGCGCTAATCTTCGAGGGCGGCTGAGACTATCTCTACCTGCACACCCTGCGTCTGACAAAGTTCCATGAATTCAGGCGGCGGCTCTTCGTCGGTGACAAAAAAGTCGACTTCGCCGATATTGGCAATTCGCACGGGTGCGTTGCGCTCAAATTTCATCGCATCAGCCACCAGAATCACCGAGCGAGCGTTACTGATAATGGCCTGCGCGACGCGTACTTCGCGGATGTCGTAATCGAGTAATGCACCGTCTTTTTCTATCGCGGATGCCCCCACGACGGCGTAATCGACCTTGAAGCGTCCAAAAAAATCGACAGCGGTTTGTCCGACGATGGCACCGTCTTCTCGTCTAACCGTGCCTCCAGCGGTCATTACGTCGATTAACTCGTTCGGCCTTAAAGTATTGACGACATTAATATTATTAGTAATTACCAGTAAGCCGGTATGAGTTTTCAGATACTCGGCAACCCACTCGGTGGTTGTGCCAATGTTAATAAACAGCGAAGAATCGTTTGCAATTAACTCGGCCGCGCGCTGACCGATTAAATTCTTTTTGTCGGCAGCCATTTGTTTGCGTGCCGCGTAACCCAGGTTCTCTACGCCGTCATGAACAATCGCTCCACCATGGACTCTTTGTAATAACTTTAAATCGCATAGCTGATTCAAATCTCGACGGATCGTCTGCGGCGTGACATTAAATAATTCGGCTAACGGGTCAACCTCGACCTCTCCATGAACTCTTGCGAATTCAAGAATATCATTTTGTCTAGTACTCAAAATTGAGGTGGTTGTATTTTCGGGCATTGTCTATTTGGTTTAGTACTTATTAAAACCTGGAGGGCAGGGTCCGCCCTCCAGGGTATTTCTCTATGTGGCTAACTTACTGCTTCCAACGCTTTATCAGCTCGTCGTATGCAATAGTTTCGCCCTGTGGCTTCTCGTTAACTTTCGCTTTAGGAGAGCCTGGCTTGTTAAGCCAGTAAGAGGCTTCACGCTCTTCGTTGAGCCGTGGTCCACAGCCGCCGTAGGTGCCGGCTTTTTCGTCCGCTGCCTGCATGCGTCCCATGACTGTGTCCATTTCCGAAGCCAGTCGATCCATCGCCTGCTGTGGTGTAAATACGCCAGAGTTAACATCACCAATTTGCTGCCACCAGATTTGAGCCAGTTTTGGATAGTCGGGTACATTTACGCCGGTAGGAGACCAGCGTACACGATCAGGTGATCGGTAGAATTCAACCAGACCACCCAGTTTAGGCGCACGTTCGGTGAAAGAAGCATGACGGATGTCGCTATCACGAATCGGTGTTAAACCAACATGCGTTTTCTTCAGCGATACCGTTTTGGACACAGTGAACTGGGCGTATAACCAGGCAGCTTTGCGACGATCGACCGGTGTTGACTTGAACAGCGTCCACGAACCGGCATCCTGATAGCCTAACTTCTGACCGTCAACCCAGTAAGGGCCGTGTGGAGAAGGGGCCATGCGCCATAATGGTTTGCCTGTCGTGTCTACGGTGTTGTTGCCTTCGCTTTGTGGCGCAACCATCGATGCGGTAAACGCGGTATACCAGAAGATCTGTTGTGCTACGTTGCCTTGCGACAGTGCCGGGAGAGACTGGTAAAAGTCGTAACTGGCAGCTCCGGGAGGCGCATAATTACGTAACCATTCATCCCACTTCCGAATCGCGTAGACCGCAGCCGGGCCGTTAGCGGCGCCGCCACGTGTAACCGATGCGCCGACTGGATTACAGCTACCGGCTTCCATACGAATACCCCATTCATCCACGGGAATACCATTCGGCAGGCCTTTGCTACCGGCACCAGCCATGGATAACCAGGCATCGGTCATACGCCAGCCAAGGTCGGGGGCACGCTTACCGTAATCCATGTGGCCGTAAATTCGTTGACCATCTATCTCTTTAACATGCACAGAGAAAAACTCGGCTATATCTTCGTAAGCCGACCAGTTAACCGGTACACCGAGGTCGTAACCGTAGCGATCCTTGAAACGCTTCTTCAAATCTGGGCGCTGGAACCAGTCGTAGCGAAACCAGTAAAGGTTGGCAAACTGTTGATCCGGCAATTGATATAAATCTCCGTCGGGGCCGGTGGTAAAGGATTTACCCATAAAGTCATCGATATCAAGCGTTGGCAGGGTAACGTCTTTTCCTTCGCCAGCCATCCATTTACTCAGGTTCACCGCCAGTTGTAATCGCGAATGGGTACCGATTAAGTCCGAGTCATTGATATAGGCATCGTACAAATTGCGATTAGTCTGCATTTGCGTTTGCACGGCCTGTACGACTTCGCCCTCGCCAAGCAACTGGTGGTTTACTTTAATACCGGTAATTTCTTCGAAGGCTTTGGTGAGAACCTTTGACTCATATTCGTGTGTGGGGATGGTTTCTGAAAGGACATTTATTTCCATACCCTTGAAAGGTGCGGCGGCCTTGATGAACCAGTCCATTTCTTTTTGCTGTTGTTGTTTGGAGAGCGTGGAAGGCTGGAACTCAGTATTGATCCATTTGTTAGCTTCCCCCTTACCCGCGTAGGCGGCAGGCTGAATGCATAACGCGACGGCCGCAGCCACCGCTATCTTACGAATTATCATCATATCCTCCTTATAATTGGTTAGATGTTTTCGTTATTGCGGGCAGGATACTAGCATTCGGAATGTTCGTATTCAACTTAATTAATGTTCATACGAACAATAATAACCGCTAAATACGATCAAAAAAGTCATAACGGATAATCTTACCGATAGCCATCGTCTACTACACGGAGGTAATCGTACTTGCGGCCTGGTGCGAATTAAGAAAAGACTTTCGCCATTTTCGTATTGATAGAATATTGTCGAGTCAATTGCTCGATGAGTATTTTATAGATAGTGCGGGAAATTTACGCGAGTCCTGGCAGAAAAGAGGTAATACCCAACAAGGGCAGCTTGAAGCCAACTTGTTGATACGCCGATAATAGCGGAACTATTTATCGGTTAATTGAATTATGGCAAGACTCAAACGCGGCTGGAGCGACAAAGGCAAGGATCGGAGTATCGAGGACATTGGCGGCGCCATCAGTTTTAATATCTGGCAGGTCAGCGGGCAGGCAGTACTCGATCTTGAAAACGAAGGGTTTCAGACTGACACGCATTCGCAGCGCCTGGATGTTATCTCAGAATTCACCGCGTACTTGATCCAGGTAGTCGATCGTCTGGTTTATGACTCCTTCGATCAGAACGATCGCAATGAACTGGTCACCGCGGTTGGCCTGCATTTAGCCCGTATCATGCAGGATAATCGCATCGATGCCAATGGACCTGGGCAGTATACCAATGAATATCTACAGTTATTGAATCAGCGTATCGGTGAGTATTCGACCTGTCAGTTTGACGAGTCCGAAGGTCCCAGCTTTGTCTTCCTGCGCTTACTCGGTGACCATGTAACCAGTCGCATGGGGGAGCGCGATGCGAAATGGATTACCGGCTATATCATCGATATCGTGGGCAAACAGATGTTTAAAAGTCTGAACCGGCTGTTGCCGGGTTTACTCGATCCGGCGCAGAAAGAAGCCAGCGAAGAAATGTTAATGCGTCGTCAAAATATGGATCAGTAGCCCGGTTTTTACCTGTTAATCCTTCACACTTTCCATCACCACGAAAGTGGAAGTCTGTTTTACATGCGGCAAGGTGGATATTTTTTCACCGAGCACCGTCCGGTAAGCGTCCATATCCGCGGTTCTGATTTTCAACAGATAATCAAAATCACCCGCAATCATATGGCATTGCTCAACTTCATGGATGAGAGTAACGGCCTTATTAAATGCCTTTAATGCCGTTGATCGTGTATCGCTAAGCGTGGCCTGTACGAAGGCAACATGATGCGCCCCCATCTTCCTGTGGTTCACCTGGGCCCGATAGCCGAGGATATAGCCATCGTTTTCGAGTCTACGCATGCGAATCTGGCAGGGGGTTTTTGACAATCCGACTCTGGCAGCCAGTGCGGTCAGGGTGATACGAGCGTTATCTTCCAGTTCCCTGATGATGGCATGATCGATTTTATCCAGCATGATTAATGGCCTGTTAGTCAAATATTCTATAGTTATCTATTTAGCGCTTATTTTATCTTAATAAAATGTTTTTAATAGGCTTAAAAGGCATTAAAACCAGGGAAAATAGACGTTAGTCCTGTTTTTAAGGAGGTAGAATTAGAACGTATACTAAGCTATCCATGGGGATTGAGTAATGATTGAGTCCACGCCTGTAATTCCATGTTTAAGTACCGATTACTTGCGAGAGAAAATCAGGGCTAATTATTTGCTCGACGAAGCGTCCGTCATCAGGCAGCTGATCGAACAAGGTGAATTTACTGACGATGCGCGCAGCCAAATTAGTGACAGGGCTGCTGATTTAATACGTACGGTACGAAGTTCCAGCGTGCCAGGCATTATGGAGAACTTCCTCTCTGAATATGGTTTAACGACCAGGGAAGGGGTCGCTCTCATGTGTCTGGCAGAAGCATTGTTACGCGTGCCCGACTCGCAGACTATCGATGAACTGATCGAAGATAAAATATCAGATGGTAACTGGGGCGACCACCTCGGGCATTCGGATTCCTCGCTGGTCAATGCTTCGACCTGGGCGTTACTCTTAACAGGCAAAGTAATCGCGCCGGAAGACGAAAAGGGTATGCGTTTTACCTTACAGGGGTTGGTAAAAAGGCTAGGCGAACCGTTGGTGCGAACGGCCGTTGCCCGGTCGATGAAGGAGCTCGGCCGTCATTTTGTACTCGGTACTAACATTAACAAAGCCATGTACCGGGCAAGCGAACTGGAAGCTAAAGGCTATACCTATTCCTACGACATGC
>JAOUJX010000583.1 GCA_029882955.1 Gammaproteobacteria bacterium | reverse complement strand
AGGCGCTGATACAATTGCGCCCCTGATTCTTGGCACGATAAAGGGCCTGATCGGCGGCCTTGATGACCTCTTCGGGCAACTTGTCATCAGGCGTGCGTTCGGCATAGCCTATGCTGATCGTCACCGACAACGATTTGTACTTTGAGTCATCTTTACCTCGATGTCTCCGGTCCTGCTTATCGGCAGCAGTCTCTTTTTTTCGATCATTCTGACGTATCACCATTTTGTAGGTCTCTATATCTTCCCGCAATGACTCGAGATGGGCCTCTACCTGTTGCTTCGATTTTCCAGAAAAAACGATAGTGAACTCTTCGCCACCATAGCGGTAGGGTTTACCGCCTCCGGTAATATGAGCAATTTTCGAAGCCACCATTCTCAAAACCTCGTCACCAATATCGTGCCCATGCTTGTCATTAAATTTCTTGAAATGATCAATATCGAGCATCGCAATCGTATATCGCCGCCCCAGGCTCAGTAAGGTCTGGTTTAATGCCCGGCGAGAGGGCAAGTGGGTCAGCTCATCGCGATACGCCATATCGTGGGAATCGACAAGAATGGCCAAAGTCACCATTATACTGCCACTCGTCACCAGGAACGGCACTAAAGCGCTATCAGGATAACCGCTGGAAATACCAAGCAATCCGAGTTGAGCACCAAAAAATGTCGCCGGTATCGAGCTGTTTTTAGCAATAGATAAAACCAACAGAATAAAACAGGAGGTCAAGGCAAAGACCAGGATAGCGTCGGGTAACTGTCGATAAATTAATAGTGATGCCGGTATCGACAAAAAATCACTATTCATCCAGTCAACCATCTGATCCGGTAGCTTTAGTGCGTAATTCCAGATAGCAAAACCCTGAATCAGCAAGAACACGCCACGAAATAATCCATGGATCGACATTAAGCTGCGGTCTTTTAAAAAACTGAAGATGAAACTGTTAAAAAACAGGCCGGCGAATAGTATATTTTCGGTAATCGGCAACAGACCCCTGAATTGAGTTTGTGACAGACCGGCAATCGCCAGGAAGATTAGTAGAAAGCTATATCGACTGCGATTGAAGTGAATACTGAGCAGAAAAGCTATCGTGATAGTGCTAACCGGCAGGGCTTCAGCCAGTAAAGTCTGCCATGCAGCCGGAACCTTCGAAAGCTGAGTCATCGCCACAACACTGATAGTCAACAATATTAAGGGGGGTAGAAGTTTAGCGATACGGCTTAAAAGTAAATACTTCAAATAATTACCTGTCGATTTGAAAACATTAAGAAAAACATTAAAAGACACCCATATACAGTATAAACATTAATAGACACCCATATAGAACATTAATAGACACCCATATACAGTAAAAAGACATCAATAGACACCCATATACACCAAACATCACAAACCCAGAGCAGTCATTTTTAGACCACGAGCACAGCCAATATTTTTGATTTCAGACGATTTCGACAGATTAAATACAAATAATTCAATTGCAGGACTTGTTCAGGGCATAGCTATCCAGCAACCGATTTATCAGGTGGTTGTTTGAAGAGTTTTGAGGTTTTAGTGTTGTAGCGCTTTAGCTATGTCGGGAAAGCCAACCGGCAGGCTCGAATTCCATGTACCCACTTCTGCCCCAGCTGTTCACAAGCCGCT
>JAOUJX010000584.1 GCA_029882955.1 Gammaproteobacteria bacterium | reverse complement strand
CGGGTGCGTCTGAGCGTATATTAAAGACAGCGTCGAGCCCCAGGAACCACCGAATACCACCCAACGATCGATATTCAGAAATTCACGTATTTTCTCCAGATCCTCGACCAGGTCAGCCGTGGTATTACTTTCCAGACTGGCATGTGGTTTCGATTTCCCACTGCCACGTTGGTCGAACAGGATGATGCGGTAACGCTTGGGATCAAAAAACCGGCGATGCCCGGCTTCGCAGCTTCCACCCGGCCCACCGTGTAAGAAAACCACGGGGATACCTTCTGGATTACCGCACTCCTCGACATATAAAGAGTGCCGGTCCGAAACAGCAAACTGCCAGGTGTCCCCGGGTTGTATGGCTGGAAATAGCATGAATGCTCCGATTTATAGTGACATGTAAGACTACCCCTACGCGAATATCACGGTCTAACCGACAGTTTGAACATCCGCTAGCGATATCATTAGCATTTGAGTTAAGCCAATATACTAGCACGTCTCAAGGATAGATCGACAGACAGGGAGAACAGGATAGTGCAAGGAAGCACAATCAGGGAAGAACCACCACACTCATCCGGAAACTACACCCTCCTTCACCCTGGTCCTGAAAAAGACCGGGGTTTTTTTTGCGCATTGGTTAGATCATGTTTCCGACGGCATCGATTGAGTAATCCAGTTCAGGTAACCCTTCCGCATCGCTTAGAGAAAGCCCGGCGAAATCGAATAATTTCCTGTCGAGCAAATGCGAAGGCGTCACTCTGGTCAGGGCATTAAATATATTTTGAACGCGACCTGGATTTGTTTCATCCCATTGCCGAAGCATCGCTTTCACGGTCTGCCGCTGTAAATTCGGTTGCGAACCACAAAGATTGCAGGGAATGATAGGAAATTGACGCATTTCTGCATAAGCTTTAATCGCCGGTTCGCGGATATAAGCCATCGGTCGGATCACGATATTGCGCTTGTCATCGCTAATGAGTTTGGCCGGCATGGACTTAATTCGACCGTTATAAAACATATTCAGGAATAAGGTTTCCACCATGTCGTCGGCATGGTGGCCGAGCGCTATTTTGGTTGCACCCAGTTCCTCAGCAGTATTGTAGAGAATACCCCGGCGCAGGCGCGAGCATAACGAGCAGGTAGTTTTCCCAAGCGGTATAATCGACTGAACCACGCTAAAGGTATCTTCTTCAATGATTCTATACTCTACCCCGGCGGCTTCAAGATAGTCGGGTAACACCTGCGCTGGAAATCCAGGCTGTTTTTGATCGAGATTCACCGCAACGATGTCGAAGTGAATCGGTGCCGCCTGTTGCAGGCCGAGCAACATATCGAGCATCGTGTAACTATCGGCCCCGCCGGACAGGCAGACCATTATCAGATCGCCTTCCTCGACCATGTTGTAATCACTCACCGCGCTACCGACTAATGATCGAATTTTTTTATGCGCCCTGGAAAGTTCAGAGTTGCCAGTAAATTTCATATTGCTTGTTATTTTCTCCAGAATCCAGGGGTAAACAGCACCAGCAGGGTAAATATTTCGAGCCGACCCAGCAGCATCGCCATTACCAGCGTCCATTTCGCGACATCGTTAATCCCGGCAAAATTCTGCCCGACATCGCCGAGTCCAGGACCCAGGTTATTAAGG
>JAOUJX010000581.1 GCA_029882955.1 Gammaproteobacteria bacterium | reverse complement strand
ATTTCAGTATCTAGCAGTAGCTTGAGTGTTGATTGGAAAATGACGACTATCGTCAAGCTCTCGGTACAATCGTATGATACGAACTGACAGCCTGGAGAATCAGCAGGATTCCAATGAAGGTATTAAGGGAGTATTTGAACATGGGTTATGACATTGACCTGTCGCATAATTTCCCATGATTGATTCGATATCAATTGCCAGCCCAATCATCCTTAAGATAGAGTAGGATGATTAGAAGTAGTCTGGCTTTGCAGGGTAAAAATTGAATCAATCAACACAGGTAGATGTCATCGTGGTTGGTGGCGGAATAGCAGGCATTGGTGCTGCGGCGATGCTTTCCAGACAGGCTAAAGTGGTGGTGCTCGAAGCAGAATCACAGTGCGGGTATCACGCCACGGGGCGTTCTGCGGCGATTTATATTCCCAGTTATGGCGGGCCGGAAATCTGCCAGCTCACGGCGGATAGTGAATCTTATTTATCCTTGCCAAATCAATATTCTAACGAACAGTCTTTCCTGCGGGAGCGCGGCGAAGTGTTAGTCGCATGCGAGGGTGAGGAAGACACGATGACCGAGCACCTGGCTGTAAATTCGGAGCCGGAAGAAATTTCACTCAGCGAGGCTATCGATTATGTGCCAATTTTAAATCCGAAGACCATACGCCGGGCATCTATAGAAAAATCAGCGCGGGATATCGATACGGATTTGTTGTTACAAAGCTGGATTAGACTTTGTCGATCTCGGGGAGGCCGGATAATAACCGGCCAGCCGGTTAGCTCGGTTCATCAGGATGCTGGAATATGGACCGTAGAGACCGCGCAACAGACATACCAGTCCCCTATCGTTATCAATGCGGCAGGTGCCTGGGCTGACCAGGTCGCTGTATTGGCGGGGGTGAAGCCAGTTGGCCTGATACCCTGCCGCCGTTCTGCGGCTTTAATTCCACCACCCGGTAATTACGAGGTGAGTAAGTGGCCTCTATTTGGTTCCGTAGCCGAAACCTGGTATGCCAAACCGATGGGTGGCAAGTTAATGGTATCGCCGGCCGATGAAGACCCGGTCGAACCGCACGATGCCTACGCCGAAGACATGACCATCATCGAAGGTATCGATCGTTATGAACGCGCGGTGACCATGCCGGTGGATCGCGTCGAACACAACTGGGCCGGATTGAGGACGTTTGCTAAAGATAAGGTGCCGGTGGTTGGCTGGGATGCCGGCGTCGAGAACTTCTTCTGGCTTGCCGGGCAGGGGGGCTACGGTTTTCAGACGGCACCGGCGTTGTCGCAACTGGTCGCCAGTATAATTTTCAAGGAAGCGGGTTCAGCAGAAATATCTAAACTGGTTGATGCCCTATCGCCAAGGCGTTTTTAATATCCTGCCATGAATGCGGTGTAGAATGTCGGACTTATGGATACTTCGACTGTTATCTTACATATCGCAATCATCCTCATTGTCGCCCGATTTTTCGGTGAGATTGTTGCCTATTTTGGAGTGCCGTCAGTTATCGGTGAGATTGTTGCCGGTATCATACTCGGGCCAACCGTTTTTGACCTGATTCAGCCTGCCGGTGTAATCCAGGTTCTGGCTGAAATCGGTATTATTATGTTGTTGTTTCAGATCGGCCTGGAAACCGATCTCGGC
>JAOUJX010000242.1 GCA_029882955.1 Gammaproteobacteria bacterium | reverse complement strand
AGAACTCCCTGAATAATGTGTACCAGGTCTGAGTCATGCGGGGGAGAAAAGTCTGGGGTTTTATACGGTGAATGAGCGTATACATCGGGATCCGGTTGACTGCCAGGTCGAACAGGGCGAGTCGAAACCCGTATAACCACTTTTCCTTTTCTATGCTCTGTGCCGATGCCTGAGCCAGCATTTTTCGATGAAGTTCAAGGTAGTGCCCGGGTTCATCGTTGTCATGGTCTGGCCCTGTCTGTAGTGCTTCCATTGCAACCTGAGTTGCCTGGAGCGACTGCCATATACATTGATACCCGTACCAAAACTGTAGGTCAGATCTGTGCCGCTATTAATCGTATCAAAATCACCAGCAGGGTCGTGAATACTCCATAAATGTACCTCCAGTCGGGCAAAAAGCCTCGTGTCTGCTGTGTTCGCATTGAGAAGTTTATAGGTTCGCCCCGCATCCCTGACGGTAATATCACCTGCAAATATTAATTCTGATTCCAGGGGAAGATATTCATCAAATCGAATTCCACCGAGCACATTGAATGCAGTCGCGCTTTCATTAAAACTGCTGGCACTGGTTAGCGGGCTGTAGCTCGCGACTATTTCTGTCTGGTTTAACTGGAATTGTGAGTTGCCGAGGCCGACGCCCATGAAGTATCCGCCATCTTCTTCCGCTGCTTTCGCATTCGAAAGCAATATTAAGGCCGCTGGAATTAAATAACTCACGATATTTTTGAAGTAAATAACCTCTCCAGACTTGATCATTCGCTTGGCCAGGATAGTAAGACTAACTTAGCTATAGAGGAGTTGATCAAAAGTCCGAGTTAGGTTTTCGTTCAGATATTTCCATAAAAATGCAAATTTCTTCTATACTTGAGACGCATTGCTAAGAATGGATGTCTTTTTCCTGTTAGATGTCTGAATAGACATTAGTATAAAAAAATATCTTTTGAATGATGAATAAAGCCAAATTATTAATTGTTGACGACGAAGAGATAAATCTCGAAATCCTCAACGAGCATCTCCGTCACGATGGCTATGAGACGGTAAGTGCTACCGATGGTATTGAGGCCTGGGAAATCCTCCAGGAGAATCCAGCCCAATTCGATGCGGTGCTCCTCGATCGAATGATGCCTCGTATGGACGGTATTGAATTGCTGGAGAAAGTAAAAGCAGATTCACGCATGAGTTTGCTACCAGTGATTATGCAAACTGCGAAAACATCCAATGACGAAATTCAGGAGGGACTTAACGCTGGTTGCTATTACTACCTGACCAAGCCCTTCGATGGTCGTCATCTGACCGCTATCGTAGCTTCCGCAGTGAGGGATTTTCAACAGTACCGTCGCTTAAAAGATAGTTCGGATAACACAGTCAGTACGCTAGGATTATTAAATAGCGGGGAATTTCAGTTTCGAACGCTTAACGAGGCACGCGATCTGGCTAGTCTGATATCCAATGCCTGCCCGAATGGAGCAACCATCGGGCTGGGACTGTCGGAGTTAATGATAAATGCTATTGAGCATGGGAATCTCGGGATCAATTACGAACAAAAAACAGAATTGCAGGCCACGGGCAGCTGGGAGAAAGAGATCCTACGACGGCTTGATGATCCACAATATGCAGATCGTATTGCCAAACTCTATTACGACAAAACCGATTCGCAGGTCAGTTTCAGGATAGTTGATCAGGGCGATGGCTTCGATTGGGAAAAATATATTGAACCGGATCCAGCCAGAGCGTTCGACTCGCATGGCCGGGGTATTTCAATGGCCAAAATGATTAGCTTTGATAGTGTCGAATATCATGAGAAAGGCAATATTGTGACAGGGCTGAAGTCCCTTGTAGAAACAGGTACCTGAAGAGGTATTAGAAACCCGGGACTATAAACTCGCTTACAGGGGTCGCAGGTGGTTTCTGCGTCTATCGATTGCTTTGTTAATGAAATAGCGTCCGGGGCTGAAAGTTCGGCCTGTACTCTATGTCAAAGATTCATGTAGAATCGCCGGGTGTTAATAATTTTATTATAAAGCCAGCTTTTACGTGAACTCATCAATTAAAACATCAGCTCTGGTCGTCGATGACCTTCATAAAAGCTTCGGTAACGTTGAAGTGCTTAAAGGGGTTCATCTCGATGCTCATCAGGGCGATGTCATATCCATGTTGGGTGCCTCGGGATCTGGGAAGAGCACATTTCTGCGTTGCCTCAATCTGCTTGAAACTCCAAATAGCGGGAGCGTTACGCTGCATGGGGAAACCATCCGTATGGAAAAAGACAAATATGGTAATCCGGTACCTGAAGATATGAATCAGGTTATTCGCATGCGCGCCAGGCTGGGTATGGTTTTCCAGGGTTTTAACCTCTGGTCGCATATGACTGTTCTACAAAATGTGACAGAATCTCTGGTCCATGTTCTGAATATGCCAAAGTCTGAAGCATTAGAACGAGCCGAGGCAACACTTCATAAAGTGGGTATGTATGATCGCCGCGAATATTACCCTGCTCATATATCGGGTGGACAACAGCAACGTGCAGCAATAGCCAGAGCACTGGCCATGGAGCCTGAAGTGATGCTGTTTGATGAACCAACATCGGCGCTTGATCCAGAGCTGGTGGGTGAAGTATTGAAAGTCATGCGTGATCTGGCGGACGAAGGAACCACGATGATTGTAGTGACTCACGAAGTTGGGTTCGCGCGAGACGTTTCTAACAAAGTAATTTTTCTGCACGAGGGTCAAATCGAAGCCGAAGGCGCTCCGCAGCAAATGTTCGGTAATTCGGAGTCGGAGCGATTCAGTCAGTTTCTGGCGCGGTCGTTACAATGAGTCTGTTATTATCAGTATGAAAGATGGATTCCTGTTTTGGAATCAATTTAGAAAATAATATCCCACTGGGAGGAAATATCATGAGTATTAAAAAGCTGTTGTTTTTGGTTGTCGCGTTTACGCTTGCTAGTGCTACCGCCTATGCTGCTCCACTGCGTGTTGGTGTTGAAGGTGCTTACCCGCCATTTTCCTGGAAGGAACCTGATGGCTCGCTGAAAGGATTCGATATCGATATTGCTTATGAAGTTTGTAAGCGATTAAAGCGTGAATGTGTGCTGGTTGAACAGGAATGGGACGGAATGATTCCAGCGTTATTGGCTCGAAAATTCGATACCATCATCGCATCGATGTCGATCACCGAAGAGCGTAAGAAAAAAATCGATTTCACCGACAAGTATTACAATACACCACCGGGTTTAGTGGCTAAGAAAAGCGCAGGTTTTAGTCAGTCAAATATGGACGGTAAGCGCCTTGGTGTACAGCGCGGAACCACGCACCAGTGTACCGCTGAAAAAATGTTCCCCGGCGCTGAACTGGTTTTATACGCGAGCCAGGAAGAAGTATTCCAGGATTTGGCATCTGGGCGTCTGGACGCACAGTTATCTGATTCGTTACAGGCAGTCGAAGGCTTCCTGAAACAGGACATGGGTAAGGGATTTGCTTTTCTCGGCGATATGATCGACGACGAGGAATGTCAGGGTGTAGGGGCAGGGTTTGCAGTCCGTAAGAAAGACACTTTGTTGCGTGACGCTATGAGTGCGATCATTAAAGGCATGCGCGATGACGGAACTTACAAGAAGCTGAACGACAAGTATTTCGAAATTGATATCTATGGCAAGTAGGCCTTAGATTTTCTGCTAGTTCAATTGTGGCTACCGGGCTGAAAAATTAGCCCGGTGGTCACATTATCTAAACAAGTTTATTAATGGAATCCATCTGGGCTTACCGCAATCTCCTGTTTGAGGGAACCGTCGTCACCGTGCAACTGGCTGTCGGTTCATTATTACTAGCCGTACTCCTCGGCTTGATTGGTGCAACAGCAAAATTGTCGCCAAGCCGTGTTTTTCAGAACCTCGCCAGTGCTTACACTACGTTGATAAGAGGGGTTCCCGACCTGGTGTTAATGATGCTGTTATTTTACGGCGGTCAGCAGTTAGTCAACGATTTTGGTGACTTTACCGGTTGGTGGGACTACCTGGAAATCAACCAGTTTAGCGCCGGGGTCTTTTCCATCGGCTTTGTTTTCGGCGCTTATATGACGGAAACGTTTCGCGGTGCTATTTTGGCGATACCACGGGGGCAGATCGAAGCCGGCATAGCCTGCGGCATGACACCGATGAAGATTTTTAGCCGGATTACCTGGCCGCAAATGGTGAGATATGCGCTACCGAGTTTTACCAATAACTGGCTGGTACTGGTCAAAGCGACGGCACTGGTATCGGTGATCGGCTTGCACGATCTGGTCTGGAATGCTTCTACGGCCGGTCGTTCGGTACGTGAGCCATTTACTTTCATGTTTGCCGTACTGGTAATTTATTTAATGATCACAGCCATTTCCGATGTCGGCCTGCGATGGCTGGATCGTAAGTATAGTGTCGGAGTCCGTAGGGTTTAGTTTGATGGACGAATCGAATAGCCGAACTTTCTGGGAATATCTTACCCATGTCAGCGAGCACCATTCGCCGTTGGATTTCGTTCTTATATGGGATCATATCGACCGCTTTTTATGGGGTACTCTGTTAACGCTGGAGATTACTCTTTTTGCTCTGGTATTGGGCGGTATACTCGCAGTACCAATGGCAATAGCCAGAGCTTATAAGCATCGCTGGCTTAATTTTCCGATCTGGTGCTTTACCTATGTTTTCCGTGGCACTCCGCTACTGGTGCAAACCTATCTATTGTACTACGGGCTTGCACAGTTCGACGCCGTCCGTGAGAGCTTCCTCTGGGATCCAATACTATCCAGTGCCTGGTGGTGTGCGCTAATTGCTTTTACTTTAAACACTGCAGGATATACTACCGAGTTCCTGCGTGGTTCCATCGAAACAACGCCTGCTGGCGAAATCGAAGCTGCTCGTGCCTGCGGTATGTCACCCTGGACGACGATGCGTCGCATTGTACTACCCAGTGCTTTTCGTCGAGCCTTACCGGCGTACTCGAATGAAGTCATTTTCATGCTGCATAGTTCGGTGGTGTTAAGCACGATTACCCTGCAGGATTTACTCGGCGCAGGACGTTGGTTAAACGGACGTTATTATCTCGCTTATGAGGGTTTTATCACCGCGATGCTATTTTATATGGTGCTGGTTTTTATTATTAGTCGTGGGTTTAAGTTTTGGGAAAAACACTGGCTAGGCCATTTACGTCAACGCCAGACTGAAGACGAACCTGTCACCTTAAAAGCGGGTTGAATGTCGAGACCCTGATTGTGCCTCATATTCAAACTCTGCCTTCTCATCTGGTCAACCAGATCGCTGCTGGAGAGGTCGTTGAAAGACCCGCCTCGGTAGTTAAGGAACTGGTCGAAAACAGCCTCGATGCAGCAGCCAGCTCGATTACCATCGAAGTTGAAGCCGGTGGTACGCGTTTAATTCGAGTAACTGACAACGGCATGGGTATCGAAGCCGATGAACTGGCTGTTGCGATCTCACGTCATGCCACCAGTAAAATTCGTAACCTGGATGATCTGGAAAAAATAGCATCGCTGGGATTTCGCGGTGAAGCCCTGCCTAGCATTGCTTCGGTCTCGCGCTTAATACTGACTTCTCATCATCGTAATGCAGAACATGCCTGGAGGATATCGGCCCGTGACAATGAGTCGCCTATCCCGGATGCGGCGCCGCCAGGTACGGTGATTGAGGTCCGCGAACTGTTTTATAATGTACCGGCGAGGAAGAAGTTCCTGCGCACCGAGCAAACCGAGTACAAACATATAGAATCCCTCTTCAAAACCCTCGCCCTGAGTCACCCGCGAGTCGCTTTTAAGCTGATTCACAACCAAAAGACCATATATCAGCTACGTCCCGCTGAAACTGCTTTGGAACACCAGCAGAGGCTGTCCATGCTCTGCGGTAAAAGCTTTGCCGAAAGCCTGATCGAAATCGAAGTCGAAACCGAGGGGCATCGACTCAGCGGCTGGGTAGCTTTGCCTACCTTCAATCGTAGTCAGGCTGATATGCAATATTTTTTCGTTAACCAGCGTGTGATTCGCGATAAATTGATTAGCCATGCGGTACGTCAGGCCTACCAGGATGTGATGTTTCATGGCAGGCATCCGGCGTTCGTTTTGTCGCTGGATATGGATCCACGACAGCTCGATGTGAATGTTCATCCGCAGAAACACGAAGTACGTTTTCGTAATTCGAGGCTGGTGCATGATTTTATTTATCGTAGCCTGAAACAGGGCCTGGCTGAAGTTCAACCGAGTCAACAAATCGACTCTCCTGCATTTGCATTTAACGAGGCAAGTTCGTCGATATCGCATCAAACTGGCATGGGATTTAATCAATACGCAAATTACTCTTCCGGCAAAGGTAATATCCGGGAACAGACGGCAGCCTATGCCTCGTTAATTCAAACCAATCGTGAGATCCCGGACGGTCCTGAAACCGAGGCACAAATTCCTCCGCTCGGCTACGCACTGGCTCAGCTAAAGGGTATTTATATTCTGGCCGAAAATACTCAGGGTCTCATCGTGGTCGATATGCACGCCGCTCATGAGCG
>JAOUJX010000241.1 GCA_029882955.1 Gammaproteobacteria bacterium | reverse complement strand
TCTTTTAGGCCGGGCTTCCAGTAAACCCTTGGAACTCAAGACTTTGAATGCCTCGCGCAACGACGTTCTGCTGACTTCAAGTTCGGTGCAGAATTGATCCTCGGTAGGCAATAGCGAGCCCGGCGGATAATCACCCCTGACAATGCGCAGACCTATTTCATGAGCAATTTGCCCATGAATGCTTCGGCGAGAGAATGTGCGACTGGTGGTCTCTTTACTAAACATTCAGCATCCTTCAGGACAAGCCTGGTAACCAGAGAGCAATCGAAGGAAAGCTCAAAACCAGCATTATCGCAATCAACTGCAATATAATAAATGGCCATAGAGATTTAAAAATGACACCCAGTGTTATGTCGGGCGGTGCCACACTTTTGAGGTAGAAGGCCGCCGGTCCGAAAGGAGGGCTGATATAGCTCACCTGCATATTCATGGAAAATAATATACCGAACCAGATCGGATCAAAGCCAAGCTTGATAACAATCGGTACGAAAATTGGCATCGCCAGTAATGCAATTCCGATCCAGTCCATGAAAAGACCGAGAACCAGGAGGATTAACATCATCACTAAAATGACCACAATGGGTGCCACGTCAAGGCCGAGAATAGCGCTTTCCACGAAACTATTACCACCCATGAGGTTGTAAACGCCAACCAGCGCATTGGCACCGATACCGATCCAGATAATCATGCCGCAGGTATTAAGCGTTTGCCTGACGCTTTTATATAACATATGCCAGGACAATTCTTTTCTCACCCAGGTCGATAATAAAACACCGACTACGCCCATACTCGCCGCTTCGGTCACCGAAGCGATGCCACCGTAAATACTACCCAGAACCATGGCTGCCACGCCGACCGGTAGAATAACGCTTTTGGCGGATTTCAATTTTTCGGATAAGGGAATATTCAACTCCGTATCCGGTAGACGCGGCGCCAGAGACGGATTGAGAACACAACGGGTCACAATATAAGTGATATAAAAACCGCCCAGAATTAAAGCCGGGAAGATGGTTGCGACGAACAGGTCACCAATCGAGACGTTAGCCGTCATGCCATAGACGATCAATACGATAGAAGGCGGTACCATGGTACCCAGCGAACCACCGGCACATACGGTACCGATAGCGAGACCGCGATCATAGCCAAGGCGTAACATTTGCGGTAGTGCGAGTAATCCAAGCAGGACTATTTCCCCGCCGATGATGCCGGACATCGCCGCTAAAAATAGAGCAACAATAATGGTCTGAATCGATACACCGCCGGGCAAACGGCCGGCAAAAAGACGCATGGTATTGTAAAGATCCCTGGCTATTCCGGATCGATCGAGTATCGATGCCATTAAGACAAACATAGGGATCGCGACCAGAACGTATTCGTTGAGAAAACCATATACACGCGACGTCACCACATGCGTCGCCACCATCGGATTAAACCAGCCGAAAGCAAAAAACATCGCCGTCAAACCGGTGACAAACGCCAATGGCAGTCCCGTCAACAACAGCAGCAGGATCATGATAACCAGCAAATAACTGGCCCATTCGATACCGAGAGATTCTAATCCAAGCATATCAGTTCGCTTCCTGATCGAGCTCGACACCATGCGGTGCAACCGGGCCACCCGTCACGGCTTTGATAAAATGCATCAGGTTTTGCATCGCCATCAAAAACGCACATAAGAAGAGAGCACTTTTGACGACAGGCGGAAACGGTGGGTTCCAGGCAGAGCCTGAAGTCTCTAGTTTGAATAGACCCGTCGGCATGAATAACGATTTTCTCGCCATTTCAAAGGCGGCATAGGCAATAGCTGCAGTATAAATAAAGCCCAGCAAAGCATTGAAAATATCAAGGCCCTGGCGGGTTCGGGGTGAAACGATATCGTAGAGTAATTTAATGGAAATATGCGAGTTTCGGCTCAGACAAAAAGCGCCGCCAAAAGCAAAGGTAATGCCGACCAGCATGATCGTAGTTTCATGCGCCCATAGGGTCGGTGCATTGAATAGATAACGGCTGATCACCTCATATACAGTGACGGCCATGCTGAATAAAAATAGCAGTGAAACCCAGTTACCGAGACGGTTAATCAAAGCGTCCAGCCTGGTACGAATATCGACCTGCTCGAGGTGGTCGAAGATACGCTCTTCACTAACAGTGTTGTCGGAGATTTCTGATTTATCGGTCATGGCTTCGCAGGGTAACCCGTTAAAACACGAAAACAGGAGAAAGGGTTGCCCAATCCATTTTGGGCAACCACATCCCAGGATGAAACTACATTAGACCCCAGTCGGTCAGATAGGCAGTAACAGATTCAAACACCTTTTTAGCCATCGGTGAACGTTCGCCCCACTTGGCCCATTCGTTACGCGCAATGTTGCGGAACTTTTTACGTTCTTCGGCAGACCAGTCAACAATTGTAATAGACGAATCTTTACGAGCATTACCAACCGCTTTGCGGTCGGCAGCTTCCAGACGACTGGTAATGTCGAAGGCAAAATCGCGAACCGATACTTCCAGAATTTCTTTAAGTCCACTATCAAGACCATCCCATATTTTCTTGTTAATGGAGACATCCATTACCGGCATAGAGTGGAACCCGGGGTAGATCGGAAACTTGGCGAATTTGTGCAGCCCAAGGCGGTGATTGGTTGAAAATACGGTGTAATCAGCCGCATCGATGACACCTTTTTCCAGAGAGGTATATACTTCAGAGCCTGGTAGCGGAACTGGCGCAGCACCGGCTAAAGCAAAAATTTCCTGCACCATGCCTTCGGGTGCACGCATTTTCACGCCTTTAAGATCGCTAACGCCACGAATTTCTACCGATGATGCAAATGCCTCTACACCAGTAGAAGCCGCACCAATAAATTGAACGCCGTATGGATTCACAAGTTCATTAAAAAGTTCCTTACCACCACCGTATTGCATATAACGGAACATTTCCGTTGGATGCGAGTAGGCACCAACCAGATTACCCAGCATGGCAAATGCCGGATCTTTACCGGCGAAGTAGGAAGGGTCGGTCATATGACCTTGCAGAACACCCGCGCCAACAGCGTCAAGCGTTTCATTATGGGGCACAATCGCGCCAACCGGCATGACTTCAATTTTTATACGCCCACTCGACATCACCCCGACACGATCTCCCCATTCCTGTTGAATAGAAAAGAAATTATCACCGGCCTGTGCGGAAGACTGGAATTTCCAGTTATATTCTGCGGCAACTGCCGATACCGACATTGTTCCTGCTGCAGCAAAAACGCCGAGACCTAATGCAGTCTTTTTCAAAGCGCTCGTTATTTTGTTCATTTTCATAATATCCTCACTAGTTAATACCAATACATGCGTTGCGTGAATGTTTCTTCACGTCCTACAACATCATTTTTTTATAGGTATTCGATCATCTGATGTACAGATTGATAACATCGACTGATTTTCGAATATGAAATATCCTAATAGATTCCTGAATCAATTTGTATTATTTTATTGCAATATCAGTAATAAAATTCTAACCCCCTAAATTTATTAAGGTTTTTGGATCGTAAAACGCCGTTTCATTTCTACTTAGCGGCAAAATTTCGCGGAAACTCACCAGAAAAGGCGGAAATCATGAAAATAATAGCGCTCGAAACAATTCGATTGAAGGAATTCCCTAACCTGATCTGGGTTCAGGTCCAAACCGAGAACGGGACTGTCGGCCTCGGAGAAAGCTTTTTCGGAGCAGAAGCTACCGAGGCTTATATTCACGAAACCGCAGCACCAAAACTCCTCGGCCAGGATGCTCGACGCATCGAGCAACATTCGTGGACTTTACGCAACGGCTACCTGGGGTTTTCGAGTTCCGGAGCGGAAATGCGCGGGTTGTCGGCGATTGATATCGCCTTATGGGACATTTGGGGACAATCGACTGGACAGCCGGTTTATCAGTTACTGGGCGGATTGTCTCGGGATTCTATCCGCACCTACAATACCTGTGCCGGGTATCAATACGTTCGCGGTAGCCAGGGTCAATTAACCGATAACTGGGGACTGGATCAGCAGGAAGGCCCTTATGAAGACCTCAACGCCTTCCTCACAGAGGCCGGGACACTCGCAGAAAGTCTTTTAAATCAAAATATTACCGCGATGAAAATCTGGCCATTCGACAAATACGCCGAAGCGTCGAATGGCACTTATATCGCCAATGAAGACCTCGATAAAGCACTCGAACCCTTCCGTAAAATTCGCAACACCGTCGGTAATAAAATCGACATCATGGTCGAATTTCATTCTCTGTGGAATGTGCCGACCGCTAAAAAAATCTTCGCTGCACTCGAAGAGTTCAATCCCTTCTGGTTCGAAGATCCGATCAAAATGAATAATTCCGCTGCGCTAGCTGAACTGGCCGCTTCGACCCGGGTACCTATCTGCGCCAGCGAAACGCTTGCTACCCGCTTTGGCTACAATGAATTCCTGTCGAAGCAGGCAATCGGCGTGGTCATGCCAGACCTGAGCTGGTGCGGCGGACTGTCGGAAGCCCGGAAAATTGCCGCTATGGCCGAAACCAACCACCTCCCGGTAGCACCGCATGACTGTACCGGACCCGTGGTCTTTATAGCCTCATGCCATTTATCGCTCAACGCACCCAATGCACTTTTTCAGGAGTCGGTACGCGCCTTTTATAGCGGATGGTATCCGGAAATCGTCGATCAGATGCCACTCATAAAAGACGGGCATATCTACCCGATGGATGGGCCTGGCCTCGGTACGGCACTGAGGCCGGAGATTAAAAAACGGGCGGATGCACTTATCCGTCGCTCGAGTAAATAACCCGGGGCTTTTATCCGCCTAGGAGTTGCCGTTTATTTCAGCCAGAATATCGATTAACTGAGGCATCGACTTATTTTCTCCACCGATATTAACCGCGGTAATTAAGGTCTGATGCATGCTTCCGGCCACTGGCACAGAAACCTTTTCGTCCTCGGCCATATGCGTGAAGTAACGTAAGTCCTTGCCTGCATTACTGATCGAAAATCGAAAGCTGGAGTCATCACCCGATTCTACAAAAGGAATAATACGATTCAGCACCACGCTCTGCCCGCCCCCGGAAGCCAGCACTTCAGTGAAAACTTCCCTATCTACGCCCGCCTTATCGGCAACGCAATAGGCTTCCGCCAGCATGACCGAAGTTCCAAGAGAAATATAGTTATGCAAAAGCTTCAAACGATGGCCGGAACCGGCAGGCCCGCCGACATAAATATTTTCGGCATAAGCCTCAATTAGCGGTCGAACCAACGCAATGATTTCTTCGTCACCACCGATCAGCACATTAAGCCGTCCTTCCTCGGCTTCCTTCGGTGTCCTGGTCATTGGCGCATCGACATAACGTCCGCCTGCCGACTCCACGGCCGCTGAAACTTTAGCGGTTGATTTTGGCTCGGCAGTGCTGGCGTCAACAATAATCGTACCTTCTGACAAGTGTGCCAGAACCCCGTTCTCGCCGTACATCACCGCTTCGACCTCGGGTGAGCCGGTGACGCAGATGAAAACAACCTCAGCACCCGCCAGGGTTTGCGCTATCGTTGCGGCTTTTGTCGCACCCATTTCCAGTAGATCATCGACAGGCTGGTTGCCCGGGTGATCGAGAAACGTCAACGAATAACCCTGTTTTAACAGGTTTTTCGACAGTCCGTGGCCCATCATGCCAATACCGATAAAAGCTAGTTGTTTAATTTGAGACATAATGGAAAATTGTTCTCCGTTCAGTTAAGTTTAATACGGGTTAGACATGTCATACCCGGTTCGGCAAGAGAGTGAAAAATAAATAATAAATTATATTGTATGATAAATTAATCAATGCAACACTTTTAATATTCAACCGACTTTATAGAGACCTGTTTATGCTCCAGACAGCTAAATGTATTTCCCGCCTGGGTACTGAGTCAGCCTTCGAGGTACTCGCCCGAGCCAATGCGCTGGCCGCGCAGGGGCGTGATGTCATCAACCTTGGCATCGGTCAGCCCGACTTTGCCACGCCCCAACATATTGTCGAAGCAGGCGTAAAAGCACTCCATGATGGTCACCACGGTTATACGGCTGCCAATGGTCTGTTGCCATTGCGAGAGGCAGTTGCCGACGATATTCGGCAACAACGCGGCGTTGAGGTCGATCCCGATCAGGTCATGATTGTTCCCGGCGGCAAAGTGACGATGTTTTTCGCGATTATGATGTTTGGCGAAGCGGGTGCCGAAATCATGTATCCCAACCCGGGTTTCCCAATCTATGAATCCGCGATCAACTTCACCGGAGCCAAAGCCGTACCGATTCCGTTACACGAAGAAAGTGGCTTTTCTTTCAACGCCGAAGAAGTGTTGAGCCTGATTACACCGAAGACCCGACTATTAATTATCAATAGCCCGACTAATCCGACTGGTGGCGTCGTGCCAAAAGAAGAAATAGATAAGCTGGTTACAGGGCTGGAAGACCACCCTCAGGTCTGTGTACTGTCCGATGAAATATACTCGCGCATGACCTACGACGACCAGGAACATGTCAGCCTGCTTCAGTATGAAAGCCTGC